>JAXJQT010000533.1:0-3967 GCA_036311025.1 Spirochaetota bacterium | reverse complement strand
GCTTTATATTGAGGAAAAAATATGGAAGAAGTATTTTTTTCATCTTCACCGGAAGAAACTGAAAATATAGGAAAAATGATTGCCAAGAAAGCTAGACCGGGAGATATTTTTTTATTTGAAGGTTCTCTCGGTGCGGGTAAGTCTGTTCTGATTCGCGGTATGGCTGCTGAACTTGGAATCACAGAGCCGTTGTTGTCGCCGACATTTACTTTGGTAAATGAATATTTGGGTAAAGTAAAATTTTATCATTTCGATTTATATCGTTTAGATGAGCCTTTTGAACTTTATGAGATTGGATTTGAAGAATATGTTTATTCTGATGGTATCAGTTGCATAGAGTGGGCTTCAAAATGCGGTGAGTTGTTACCTGATGAAAGTGTTAAAGTCGATATTACTCTTGAAAATGAAAAAAGGAAAATAACGGTTGTATGGAAGGATTAAATCTGCTCGTTATAGATTCAACATCTTCTTCTTTGAAGATTGCAATTCAAATTAATAATAAAGTAAATATCTTTGAGCAAACTCAAAAGCAAATGAATCATTTAGAATGTTTGCTTCCTTTAATTGACAAAGGAATTGCGGAAATCGGAGAAAATAAAAAGGCATTAAATGTTGCTTGTGTTTGTCACGGACCGGGTTCTTTTACCGGAATAAGAGTCGGTATTGCAACTGTTTTAGGAATTGCTTTTGCAGGGAACTTTGAAAGTTTCGGTTTTTCTTCTTTTGATGTTTATGACTATTTGTTTGCAGGCAGAAGTGACGCTGTCATTATTCCGATTGTTGATGCAAAAAAGAAACGTTTTTATACTACTTTTCTTCATAATGACGACTTATCTTATTATGATTTATCTGCTGCAGATATAATTGAAAAGGTGAAGGATATAAAAAAAGAGATAATTTTTGTCGGTTCTGATTTTTCTATGATGGAAGAGCAAGTTCGTAATGCAGGAATAAAATATACTTTTGAATATCAACAAGGCTTTAGTTCGGAACAAATGTTGGAAGCTGTGAAATTCCTTATCCAGAATAAAAAAATGACTTCGCCTGAACCGATTTATTTGCGTAAGAGCGAAGCCGAAATTGCACTTGAAGAAAAATTAGCGAAATCCTAATCAAAATTAGAATGTAACATCTAAAGTCGCTCCGATTTTAATTTGCGGAATGTGGTTTCTATAGGCAGCTTCAGGAATGAAAAGTCCGCTGTCTATTCCTAAGAATGTGTTTGTTGCGATATTGAATAAAATACCGATATCAAGTTCTGTTCCCACAAAAAGTTCATTATTTACCGCATTTTCATCACTTATAGGCGAGTTTGAGAATAATTTCAATGTTTGAAATGCATAAAAATAGGCATAAAGCCAAGGTGAAAATTTTGCTTTTAACTTTGCTGAAAAAGATTGAATATTTGCAAGAACCGGGTCTAATACATAACCGCCGTTGAAGTCTCCGTAATAGAAAAACTGACTGGAATTGTTTTGATTTACAGGTATATAATCAAAGAAATCTTTCGATGTACTTTCATTATAATTTCCCAGTCCCAATGCATATCCGCCGGAAAAAACAAAATTGTTATTTACTCCGAAATTGTAAGAAAGTTCGGAATGCAGTCCCATACTTGTAATCGGGTACTTATTTGCAGATGAAGAATCAAAGAAGTCTTCATTGAATTTTTGAATTGTGTCTAATTCTTTGACGTCATGAAGATAACCGAAAACTCCGGATATGTCACAAAATAAATATAGAGATTTTGCCAGTCTGAAGTTTCCTTTCGTTCCGAAAGAGAACGTATTTATCAGTAAATCGTTGTTAGCATCATTTAATTTGTCAGATGTAATGTCTTTCTTATAGAATTTAGAAAAATCTAACTGTGTGATAAAATAAGGTTGAATGTGAAAGAAACTATAGTAAATATCTGCTTCGGCTAACAAAAAGAAACGCTGTGATTGAGCTTGATTTACAGGATTGATAAATACGTTTTCCCAAAAGTTTCCGATTGTATAATCTTCAAGTTTTGGATTGTCATAAGAATTATCCCAAGTTGAGATGTTGAAATCGTTGTAATCCGGATGAAAAATACCGGTAAGTCCGGAATACCCGGTCAGACAGTGGACATTGACATACGGCAGAAATACTCTGCATTCTACGGCATCTAATGTCCCGTTAAACGCAAGACTGGAATAACTTTTGTAAACATCGCGTCCGGCTTTAATTGAAAGCAAGTTATTTTCCCAAGTAAGGAACAGGCGATTGATGTTAATCGACGGAACGATATTTTGGTTTGCAAAAAAAAGCTGAAATTGTAAACTTGCGTGTAATTGAATATTTAAAGGGAAAGTAATATTTCCCCATAAGAAAATATTGTTTTCTGACTTCCAGTGTTCCATCTTACTGTTTTTTACAGGAAGTTCAGTTTGAGAGAGTAGAGAACCTCCGAAATCAAAAATGACAGATGAACGTTTCAATTTGTCATTTTGAAATTGGCTCTGTTTAAACAAAGGCTCAATCGAAGAATTTTGAGCGAATAATGAAAACGAACAAAATAACAATATTATATATTTAATGTGTTTTATCATCTTGTTTACTCCACATACAACAAATCAATCTCATCGGAATTTTTGCCTTTTTTCTTTTTATCAAGTTCCAGCTCATCTTCAATCTGCGAATCATGTTCCATATATAATTTTTTTCGCCATGTCGGCAAGTCATCATAAGTGTCGTCAAATAGCGGTAAATTATCATAACGTTTTTTAATATTATAACGGCGAACGTATGAATCAAAATAAGAGAATGTGTCCAATAACTCTGTTCCGGTAAAAGTATCTCTTGCACCACGACCGGCAAGCACGATTCCGGCTGTCAGACAACGTTTGTATGCGGCGTTTTTGTTTCTCGGTAGATATCTGCCACCGATTTCAAAAAGTTTGCACAACCAACTGCAAAACTCTTCACGTGTAATAACCGGATTTACCGTATTCTCATCAATCGGAATTGAAACCTTAAACAATTTTTTCTCTGCGGCCCATATGATATTTTCTCTGAAATCGGTATTCGGTGTTGTTTCTGCAAAAACATATCGCATCAAAGTAACACCGTCATTAAAAGTTGCCAAATCTCTGCTTCGTATATCGATAAAAAAATTATATTCATCAGAAAATATAAAAAATGGTAAAAGTGAAAACAGGCATAAAATAATTTTTTTCATAATTTTATAAACTCCGTTATCTTATAATGAAATAATGTTTGCTTCATCTTTAAAAACTTCTTTATAAACCTTAGGCAATTCACCGTCGGCAACAGCCGTATATACAAACTGCCATCCTTTATCCGTCAAAGTTTTTAATAATTCAAAGCTGCGTTTACGCTTTTCTCTGTCAAAATGAATGAAAGCATCATCGAGAATGAAAATTCCCGGACGTGCAAGTATTCGTTGAGCAAGAGCAACTCGTAATGAAAAATAGAATTGATTCAAAGCTCCGGTACTCAAGTTTTCAATATAATAAGTATTGTTCTCTTTGTGAAATGTAATTTCAAATCTGTCGCTTTTTTGAATAATATCGCCGACTTCATAACCGGTAATATTACGTATTTTTTCTTTGAAACTTGGGCTTTGAATAATATTGCTGGCAAGCATTACTTGGTCATTTTCAATTTCCTTGATTTTCTCTTGAATCCTGTCAGCATAATTTTTGTAACGTTTTACGGTTTTTATAGCTTCTTCGGTTCTTTTTATAGCTCGGTCAAGCTCGTAAACATTAGTTACTTTCAAATCTACAATCAACGGTAAAAAATAACGATTGAAAAATTTATCTCCCCATTTTACCGGACTTGAAATATTTGAAAAATCTTTTGTAAGTCGTCCGACAATCTCACTTCTTACACCGGAAAGCTCATTGCTTCTGTCGTATTTTTCTTCTTGCAATTCATTGATTTCATTTATTAATCTCTCACGTTCTTCCGGATCGTATTC
>JAXJQT010000532.1:0-4620 GCA_036311025.1 Spirochaetota bacterium | reverse complement strand
TTGCAATGCTTTCAATGCACCTTTTGTAATCAACACGTATCCGCCCGGCAAAGAATAAGCATTGACAGTATCAGTATCCAAAATCGCAAAGAAGTAATCAAACTCTTGACGCTCACAATACAAAGCAATACTTTTTCCGAATTTATTCAAATAAGCAGTAAGAGTCTCATCACGAAGCACTCCGTATTTACCGGCAAGTTTCGCAAATGCTGCATCGCCTATTTCTTTTTCCTTCTCTGCAATCTCCAAAGTCTGTTTTTGTTCCTCCGTAATCACACTTCCTTTTGTAGTCGCACATGAAACTACAGAAAACAAACACAGCAACACGGTCAATATCCGCAAATATTCATTACTGAACACTTTTTTCATATTCTTCTCCTAATTTCAGAATTATTTCTCGTAAAAACCTTCCACTTCTTCTGTTGAAAAATTGAAATTTTCTTCAATCCATTTCAATGACTCAAAGTCATAATTACTGAACTTCATATTTTCTCTTTCACGAACATTCTCAGAACCAAGCCCACGAATAGCCGCTGCAGATGTCGAATAAACAGACGCTCTTTTTCTTACATCCATATTAACAAAGTTTTTCATTGAAGAATCAGACATTACAACGGTAGCATTTGGCTTTTCACCGATAAATGTTTTCTGGACAAATCCCTCGATATTATCTTTGCGAATTTTTATCCATCGTCCGGCCTCTTCCAAGCATTCAACTTTGTCACCGTTTTTTAACACTCCGAGGCGTGCCGACGAAAATGTCGCTTCTGACAAAACGGGACATAACTTTGACGTAACAAAGCCCGACGCCGCAAAGGCTGAAATCGAAGTAAATAACGCAACAGTCAAACATAAAATTTTCTTTATCATAATAAGCCTCCTAAAAAAATTTTAATTCTATCACAATTAAAATAAATACCAAACTAAAATAATTTTATTTATCACTCATAGTCCAAGTACCGTTCCAATCAGCCGGCGGCGGATTTTTCGTAAAATACTCACAACGTTCTACAAAAACAGCAGCTAATTCATTCAATACTTTAAACGCTCTCGTTCCCTTATCAAACAGCTGTTTTGATTTTTCAAAGTCTTTCTTAAAATAAAATGAAAGAGCAATCTTAAAAGCCTTTGCTTCTTTTTCCAACATTTCAAGCTTTTCGGTTTGCTCGGTATATTCGCCGTATTCTGCCAACGGAGTATAAATTCGCACACCTTGAGCTTTACCTTTTACCGCAACCACATCGAGGAATGCACACAAGTACTGCTCTTTCACCTTTTGATATGTTGACTCAGTAATCAAGACTTTTACCTTGTAATACTTTGTTAGCCCTTCCACACGTGCACCGAGATTTACATTATCACCGATAAGTGTATAGTCCAACCTTTTAGCGGAACCGATATTTCCCACAATCATATCTCCGCTGTTTATCCCGACACCGTTTGCCAAAGCCGGATATCCTTCAGCTTTTAGCTCATCATTAAGTTCTTGCAACTTTTCTTGCATTACAATAGCTGCACGTACAGCATTGTAAGCTTGCTTTTCGTCATCGGTAGGTGCTCCCCAAAACGCCATTATTTCATCACCGACAATTTTATCCAGCGTCCCGTTAAAATCAAAAATTACATCAATCATTTTTTCCAAATAACGATTGAGAATACTTACTACGACTTCCGGAGAATAACGTTCTGAAAAAGTTGTAAAACTTCGAATATCGCTAAACAATACGGTAATATCTTTTTTCTTACCGACTTCCCCTACCAAGCTGTCATAATTTTTTAATACTTCATTCATAACACTCGGAGCTAAATATTTTCCCATTGCAGTCTGTACGCGTTTTTTCTCTGCTTCTTCACTGAATGAAATAAAAACTAAAGTCCCCAAATACGTCAACACCATTGCCAATAAAGGAATCAGCATCGGTAAGAGTATCCCGAAAAATCTAAAAAGCAATAATTCTGCAAGCATAATCGCAAATATAAAAACCGCTCCGAAGATATTCTTAAAGAAACGATTTTTAACATATACAACCAACAATGACATCATTATCACACACAAAGCTATGATAATCAACCATATATAATCCGACACAACATACAAACGTTGTTTGTTTAAAACATTACTGATTGCTGAAATATGGATAAAAGGACCGGCAAAGTTTTTTCCCATAGGCGTTACTTTATTATCTTTTAAACCGTTAGCAGATGAACCGATTACAATAATTTTATCTTTAAAAAATGCAGGCGGATAATCCAAAGTATCAACTGACACTCCTTGATGATACAACTGTGCACTTTGGTAAATTCCTATTGCCGACAGGGTATTGTGAGCAAATCGTTCCAATGTGTCGTAGAAATTAATTCTGAAACGTCCCTCTTTATCAAGAGGAATTTTCACAAGTAATTTGCCGTCACGTATAAGATGTAAATCATCATCTTCCAAAACCATCTCAGTCGGTTGCAATTTGAACATCAATGCTCGCAATGCCAGTCCCGGATAATATTTTCCTTGATATTTAAGCAAAATATTGCAACGTCGAGAAATTCCGTCACCGTCTTCGATATGATTTACAAGATGTACGGCCGCAGCACAATCGTTAAGCAATTGATAAGGCATTTGATTGTCGTTTAATTCAGGAATTTTGATTTTTGCCTTGCTGTCATCGACTTTTATTTCAAAATTGTATTCCGCCGATTCCGGCAACGGCTTTGTTTTGTAAACCGAACTGATATTAGAAAAAATTGCCGCATGACTGAGATTACCATAGACAGAACTTATCGCCGCAAAGTCACTGTCTTCCATATTAATTTCTTCGTCCAATCGTTTAGATGAAAGCTCCGTAAACAAAACATCGAATAAAACCGCCGATGGATTGCCTTCCATCATGTAGTCTACTATCTGTCCGAAAACACTTGCACGCGGCCACGGCCAACCTCCGTACAAAGACGACATTACGCCGAGTGAATATTCATCTACGTCGATAAACACTAAATCTTTATCAACCTCTAAATGTTGATTAAAATATCTGAACCGAAAATCCAAAAACTTATCTTCCATCTGTTCGAAAACACCGGAAAAATGTGCCAGAAACATCACAACAATAATACATCCCGAATAAATCAATGAAAAAAACAAAGGTCTTTTATTGTTTTTAGCCTTCTTTGAATCACTCATAAAAAACTCCTGTAATCAGAATAACTTCAATATTTCTTTTACTATTTTTCTTAAATATTTTGAATATCACAATGCATAAAAAAACGACTTCCTCGAATTAACGAAGAAGTCGCAAAACTTATTTAGGAGTAATTGGTTTTAATATTACTGTTCAAAAATCGTAATTGCAGTACCTTGACAAACCTTTGAATTATAATCAGAATCGCTAGAACTGATTATACCTTTGGCATTAAATACCTGATTTCCGCCACCTGAATAATTTACGTTATTTCCAGGATTTATTACACATGTCAAAGTTTTTCCGTTGGAATCTTTTACTGTATAGTAAATAACCATTCCCTCTGCTCTTGTTGTTGCACTTCCATTCCAGAATCCATCATGTTTTTTCTTAAATTCAATCAAGTCCTTGTGATATTTAAATACATCATTATATTTAGACTTTAGACTCCAATCGATTTTATTCATCCCCTGTCCAAACATATAACTGTTTTCTTTTGCAGTTCGAGAATCAATCATAAATTCACTCCATTTATCTCCGGACTTAGTACGTAAGAAATCATCCCCACCATGAATAAAACCAACACCTTGAGAAAGTGTCACTATTCCGTGACCAAATTTCACAATTCCTTGCTGATAAATAGAATCTCCAGATGTTATTCCTGAACGAACGATTTTATCATACAAACAAAGGTTATCGTGAGCTGCAAGATAATTTATTGCTTGATAAGCTCCCTTTGTAAAATAACGAGTCCATACACCTTCTGTATCACTTCCTATTGAAGTCATAGAACCTTTTAATCCAACCTGAACATTCCAAACTGTTCCATCCCCATCTTTTTGTGTCGAATTAAAAATATATCCTTTAATCCCATCATCACTTCCACCTTTTAATGTTTCACGATACTTATGGGCAAAACCTCCAACTTTTGCATAGTCAAGTCCCGGAATTGAACTTGCATAAGCATAACTTGTATTATTTGTATTATTAGCTTGATAAGGTTCTCCGTACAATAAAAGAGTTCTATCAGAATACTTTTGATTCAAATATTGCCCCCATTCACCTATTGCACTATTTGAGAAAATTCCCATTAAATCAAAACGGAAACCATCAAGATTATAAGTTTCAAGCCAATATTCAAGACTGTCTCGAACCATTCGACTTACCATAGAGTTAGTTACATCAACACTGTTTCCACATCCGGATAAATCTTTTGTTGTATAATATTTATTAGAAATATTTTTAAACATTTCACCATCAAAAGTGTGATTGTAAACAACATCCATGATTACGCGGATTCCGTTTTGATGGAGAATATCAACCATGTCTTTTACTTCACGAATTCGATTTTCATAATCACTAGGAGTTAAAGAATATCTTTCTTCAGGAACATTGTAGTTTACCGGGTCATATCCCCAGTTATAATATTCTCCAATTGTCTCATTATATT
>JAXJQT010000531.1:0-2625 GCA_036311025.1 Spirochaetota bacterium | reverse complement strand
CCTGATACCTCTAAAGCCGGAACTACTTATTATAAATGTACTGTTACAAATACATTAGATGAAATGATTGCTTCGGCCGATACTCCGATATTTACGGTAATAGTGACCGAAGTTGGAAATGCTATGCCGCCTACAGTTAAGGCTACTGCAAGCTATGTAGTACAAATAAAGAAAGATGCTATTTTGAAAGTCGAAGCAACATCCGGGGATGAAGGAAAACTTTCATATCAATGGAGTAGTTCGACTGATAATACTAACTTTTCTGATTTACCGGGAAAAACCGGAGCTGCTTTGACTGTCACACCGACAGAAATCGGAACTGTTTACTATAAACGTAAAGTTACGAATACCGTTACAATTGAAGAAATAGAAAAAACAGCAACGTCTGAAGTTGTCATTACGGTAGAAGTAGAAACCGGAAACGGCAATATAAATATTGATTTTAACTAGCGGAGGTACAAATGAAAAAAATAATTTTACCTTTTATATTTATCGTGTTGATGATGGCTTCTTGTGAAAATCCATCGACTCAAAATGTAATTATGAAACCGACTGAGACTTTCGGAAGTTTGACAATCGGTGAAGAAAACACATCTCGAAAATTGCAAATAGAAAAAATACTCGGTGCAAAGGTGAGTGTATCAGGCAGTGATTTTGCAACTTTGTCTGCAGAGACTGCCATTACGAACGGAAAAGTTTCCGGCGTGACAATTAATCGTATTCCTACCGGAAAAAACAGAATTGTTACTGTACAAGCAGCAAGCAAAGATTCAGCAATAGCGGATGAAGATTTTGTAAGCGGTGTAGTGATGCGTGCCGTGACAGATATTAATCCCGGAAAAAATACCGTTGATGTAAATTGGGCTTCTACTGCAATGGGAAATGTTTTTTATGAATTGTTGCAACTGGGGTACGACATCAGCAGTATTACAGCAACAGATAAAGAAGCGTTGGCAGAACATATTGATTCTACCGTTCATGCAACATTGATTGATACAAAGACACTTGCTGATGATTTTAAAACCGGTGAATTAAAAGAAAAATCAGATTATGTGCTAAACGGTGCGACTGTTAAATTTAAAGTTGCAGGTGATAATTACAATAATTACACAGTGATAATAACAGACCCGGCTTCTAAAGAAAGTAAAGTTTCTGCCGGTGAGATTCCGTCTGTAGCTGCAGGAACATGGAAGTTTGTCATTAAATCTATCGATACAGGTTTTGATTGGTATACACAGGAAGTTACCGTGACAGAGGGGCAAACTTTAGATTTGGGAACATTGAATTTTGACACTCCGCAACCTAAAATTTTACCTGATACGATATATTTCAGTGATTCGTTGACAATTTCTATAGAGTCAGAAGCCGGGGCAACTGTTTATTATACGGTTGACGGAACTGAACCTACCGTTGAAAGTACAAAGTATACACAACCGTTTGCAATCAATGCGGACACTGTAGTAAAAGCTTTTGCCGTGATGGGAGAACTCGGCGAGTCTGCTGTAGTGACAAAAGAATATAAAATTTCAAAACTCGGTTTTAATTATCCTGCAAGCGGTGCATATTCTGTTGCGGACAAAGACAGCTGGGCTGATGCGACTTATAAGCTCGGTGCGGCTATTGATACAGAGGGCAACGGAACATTTGCGGTTTATTCAAAAAATGCGACAAAGATTCTTCTTGAAATCTATGAAAAAGCTTACGGTGAAGACGCAAAATATGACTATTGGATGGTAAAAGGAAACGATAATATTTGGCGTGCAAAAATTACGGATATTCCAAACGGGACTCTTTATGCATTCCGTGCATGGGGAGCAAACTGGAATTACAGTGAAGAATGGACTCGCGGAGGCAGTGCAAAGGGATTTTCAAAAGATTACGATTCTAAAGGAAATCGTTTTAATCCGAACAAAGTTTTATTTGACCCTTATGCAAAAGAAATTTCGCATGATAAATCAAATCCGACTGCACTCGGTGAATACGATGGCGGAATGTACGGAACCGGAGCAGAAAATTATAAGGGAGCCGCACGACGAAATTTTGATACAGGTAAATATGCTTCAAAATCTGTAGTGGTTGCTGATACTACAAGTTTTGGTACAAAGCCTAAAATTCCGCAAGAAAAAGCGATTATTTATGAAGCACACGCTCGCGGTATTACAAAACATCCGTCATCTGCAAATCTTGCTTCAATATTAAGCGGAATCGACGGTTTTGACGGTGTCGCAAATATTCCCGATGAATACAGAGGAACATACAAAGGTGCCGGAATGTTGGCTCCGTATCTTAAAGCTTTAGGCGTAAATACAATCGAACTTTTACCGGTTCACGAATCTGATAATGATTGTAATCCTGATGATAATCCGGGCGGAAATTATTGGGCTTATATGACTTACGGATATTTCGCACCGGACAGACGATATTCAAGCGATAAGTCTTACGGTGGACCAACAAAAGAATTTAAAGAAATGGTAGCTGCATTCCACAATGCAGGAATGGAAGTTTACCTTGATGTTGTATTCAATCACTCAGGTGAAGGCGGTACTTGGTACGGTGAAAAAGATAATTACAATACTGCAGAACTTACTTTTATGCGTGGTTTGGACAACAGTACTTATTATAGTT
>JAXJQT010000530.1:0-4213 GCA_036311025.1 Spirochaetota bacterium | reverse complement strand
GTTCATTCCACCTTTAATACCGTGGATTTCACATGGAGCATAACCAATAATCAATGAAGGTCCGTTGTAAGCTTCAGCTTCAGCAATTACTTTTACTGCTTGTGCAGGGTTTGCACCAAGAGCGATTTGAGCTACATAAACATAACCGTAACTCATAGCGATTTCAGCAAGAGATTTTTTACCGATATCTTTACCTGAAGCAGCAAACTGACAGATTTCACCGATATTAGAAGCTTTAGAAGCCTGTCCACCTGTATTTGAGTACATTTCAGTATCGAATACCATAACGTTAACGTTTTCACCGCTTGCAAGAACGTGGTCAAGACCGCCGAATCCGATATCGTAAGCCCAACCGTCTCCACCCATAATCCATACAGATTTCTTAGACAAGTAAGCTTTCTTTTCAAGGATTTCTTTTACGCAGTCACAGTCAACTTTTTCAAGTTCAGCAATAAGAGCTTTTGTAGGTTCAACGTTGCCTTTTGTAGAATCTTTAGTTTCAAGATATTTTGCAATAGCAGCTTTTAATGAATCAGAAGCTTTATCGCCGGCAGCAATTTCTTCAAGTTTTTTGATTAAGCTGTCACGGATAAATTTCTGTCCTAAATGCATACCCAAACCGTGTTCAGCGTTGTCTTCGAACAATGAGTTAGACCAAGCCGGACCTTTTTTACTGTCTTTGTTTACAGTATAAGGACAAGTAGCTGCAGGACCACCCCAGATAGAAGAACATCCTGTAGCGTTAGAAATGTACATGCTTTCACCGAACAACTGAGTGATAAGACGTGCATAAGAAGTTTCAGCACATCCGGCACATGAACCAGAGAACTCTAACAACGGTTGGTTATACTGAGAACCGATAGGAGTTGCATCAGTAAATGCAGGTTTAATTTCTTTTTTACCAACATTAGCAACCAAGTAATCGAATACAGGTTGTTCTGCTGATTGAGTTTCTTGTGGTACCATTTTGATTGCACCTTTGCTTGCTGCAGGACATACAGTCACACATTCACCACATCCCATACAATCTAACGGAGAAACACTCATTGTGTATTTCATTGTAGTATCAATAGCATGTTTAGAATCAGCAAGTTTAATGTTTGCAGGAGCAGCTTTTACTTCTGCATCATTTAAGATAAACGGACGAATTGTAGCGTGAGAACATACAAATGCACAACTGTTACACTGAACACAAGTTGCAGGATCCCAAACTGGTACCATAACTGCAGTTCCGCGTTTTTCGTAAGCAGAAGCTCCAAGTTCAAACTGTCCGTCTGCACAGTCTTTAAATGCAGAAACAGGAAGTGAATCACCATCCATAAGAGCGATAGGGTTCATTAAGTTTTCAACCATAGCTACAACTTTTGGATCTCCGGCAAGTTTAGCTTTTTCTTTTGTATCAACTGCATTTGCCCAGCTAGCAGGGATTTCTACTTTGTGTAAGATTTCAACACCGGCATCGATAGCGTTGTAGTTCATTTGAACAACATCGTCACCTTTTTTAGCATATGATTTTTTAGCAGCTTGTTTCATGTAATCGATAGCTTCATCGATAGGCATAACTTCTGCAAGTTTAAAGAATGCTGATTGAAGAATAGTATTTGTACGTTTACCCATACCGATTTCAATAGCTTTATCAATAGCGTTGATTGTATAAACTTGAATGTTGTTATCAGCGATATACTTTTTAGATTCTGCAGGCATGTGCATATCTAATTCTTCATCAGTCCACTGACAGTTAATCATAAAGATACCGTTAGGTTTAACGTCTTGAACCATTTTGTATCCTTTGATAACGTAAGAAGGGCTGTGACATGCAACAAAGTCAGCTTGGTTGATGTAGTAAGGACTTCTGATTGGTTTGTCACCGAATCTAAGGTGAGAGATTGTAATACCACCAGTTTTTTTAGAGTCATACTGGAAGTAAGCTTGAATGTATTTATCAGTGTGGTCACCGATGATTTTTGTAGAGTTTTTGTTAGCACCTACAGTACCGTCTCCACCTAATCCCCAGAATTTACATTCTTTTGTTCCGGCAGCAGCAGTAATAGGAGCCGGTTTAATTTCAGGCAAGCTTAAGTTTGTAACATCGTCTACAATTCCTAATGTAAAACGAGCTTTAGGAGCGTCTTTTTCAAGTTCTTTGTAAACAGCGAATACACTTGAAGGAGGAGTATCTTTAGAACCAAGACCGTAACGTCCTGCAACAAGAGTGATGTCGTTCATGCCGGCTTCACGTAATGTTGTAGCAACATCCAAGTAAAGTGGTTCACCGAGAGCTCCCGGTTCTTTTGTTCTGTCGATAACAGCAATTTTTTTAGCTGTAGCAGGAATAAGTTTTGTAAATGCTTCTTTTACCCATGGTCTGTAAAGTCTTACTTTGATAAGTCCGACTTTTTCACCTTTTGCATTTAAGTAATCGATAACTTCTTCGATTACGTCACAAATAGAACCCATAGCAACAATTACACGGTCAGCATCTTCAGCTCCGTAGTAGTTGAATAAACCATAGTTAGTTCCCAATTTAGCATTAACTTTAGCCATGTATTTTTCAACAATAGCAGGTAAAGCATCGTAAACAGTGTTACATGCTTCTCTGTGCTGGAAGAAAACGTCTCCGTTTTCGTGAGAACCACGCATTGCTGGATGTTCAGGGTTAAGAGCGTGGTCACGGAAAGCTTTTACTGCTTCCATGTTACACATTTCTTTTAAATCTTCATAATCCCAGATTCTGATTTTTTGAATTTCGTGAGAAGTTCTGAATCCGTCGAAGAAGTTAATGAAAGGAACTCTTCCTTCGATAGTCGCAAGGTGAGCAACTGCAGAAAGGTCCATAACTTCTTGAGTGTTAGTTTCTGCAAGCATTGCAAAACCAGTTTGACGACAAGCGTAAACATCAGAATGATCACCAAAAATGTTCAAAGACTGTGCTGCAACAGTTCTTGCAGATACATGGAAAACACATGGTAAAAGTTCTCCGGCAATTTTGTACATATTTGGAATCATCAAAAGAAGACCTTGTGATGCTGTGAATGTTGTAGTTAAAGCTCCGGCAGCAAGAGAACCGTGAACTGTACCTGCAGCACCAGCTTCAGATTCCATTTCAACAACTTTTGTCTCTGTGCCAAAAATGTTTTTTAGACCGTTTGCAGACCATTGGTCAACAAAGTCAGCCATTGGCGATGACGGTGTGATAGGGTAGATACCTGCAACTTCTGTAAAAGCATATGCTACGTGTGCTGCAGCCTGGTTTCCATCCATCGACTGTTTTTTAAAGTTACTCATTATATTTACTCCTTATTTTAAAGTAATTTTAATTTTCCGAAGTCCTTTCGGAAAACATGATGCGTATCATACAACTTTTCGTAAGAACTAACAAATACAAAATGAATAAAAAAGCAAAAAAATGTACAAAAAATCACAAAAAGTGACACTTTTAGTGCTTAATCCTGTTTTCGGTAGCGATTTAAAATACTACTCATGTATGAAAAAGTGTATCCGGAACGCTGTAATTCACATAAGATTGTATCTATATCTTCAAAAAGCCATTCATCTCTTTCGATTCCGTTAAATCCGGTAGAAAATAAAACAGTCTGCGACGGTTTTAAATTTTCAAGTAAGCGAAGAGTTAGTTTTTCATTATTCATATAAAATTTTGAATTTACATTGCGATCGTTTTTATCAATCCAGTCCATACTGTCGAATTGATAACTTACAAATTTGTATCCGCTGTCGAGTCCGTATTCTACGATAGAAGTATTATAGATAAACAGCGGTGAGTGCCAATACGGAGCGAAATTTTTTCCCGTAACGGCGAAATAATTTTCTTCTGCACATGACAGTCCTTGTCTGATAAATGTTTTATCAATAGTGTAAGTATCACCTGAAAAATTTATATTGCTGTCAAAAAGGTTGCCGATTTCGGCGTCTTGCAAAGAAATTTCACGTGTAAGAATAGGGGAATTGCGAATAAAGTCTCCGTTTAAAAAAAAGTTACTGCGAATTTTATATTGCTTTAAGGCTTCTATAATTTCGAATATTCCTTCACCCGAACTCAGACAGTCGAACATCAAGGCGATTTCGTATTTTTCTCCGGCTTTAAAGTGTAAATCTCCTTTAATTTCAGGTTGATAGAGTGTGTAATTTAATTTAGCTTCCTTTATAATGTCGATTTGTTTTCCGCTGGCAGTTTCTTTAAAACATACTACATTAT
>JAXJQT010000529.1:0-4476 GCA_036311025.1 Spirochaetota bacterium | reverse complement strand
CCTTTATATTTGGTGTTTTTTTACAAGATGCAATACTAAGTATTGCCAAAAAAAACAAGATTATTTTTGCATTTTTTTTCATAACTCTTCCTTAAATTATAGAATAATTTCTTTTTAAAGTAATTCCAAAATTTTTTGCGATTATATCGGATAGATAATATCCTTGTCAATTATGACTTTTATTTTCTTGATTTTGTGTAATGAAAATAATTGAGTGTTGAGATTTATCACTTCTTGTGTTACAAAACTTTGCAAGATGCTTGGAAGGTGGGGGAAGCGTGATGATTAAACGATTTGTATTGTTTAGTTTTTTTTTAGTTTTGATGTTGAATCAAACATTTGCGGCAAGACTTGATTTTAAAAAGAATCGTGCTGCAAAAGTAGGGGACAGAGTATTTCTTAAAAGTGAAGTAAAAGAGGCTATGCGACAATCAAAAGTTTCGTATGAACAAGCTCTTGATGACCTTATAAATTTTGAAGTATTGTATCAAGCTGCAAAAATCAGAATTCCGATACCGGAAGAAAAAGCTGTATTAGAACTTATAAAGGAAGAAAAGCAATATTACGCACTTCATTTTCGAAGAGAAGCCGAATCGATTTCAGATCAGGAGTTTCTCAATTCTGTCGGTTTTAAAAATCGTTCAATGCGAGATTACAGAGATTATACTATTAAACGAATAATGGTAGAGCAATATTTGAATGTGCTGTATACTGAAGCGGAATTAAAAAATAATACAATCAGTCAAGAAGAAATTGATAACTTTATAAAAGATAATCCGCGTCTTTTTAAAAAGTCAGAAACTTATGATTTGATGTTAATTTATTTTTCTTTCTTTTCTAAAGAGGGACGCGAGCTTACAAAAAGTGAAATATCCGACAAATGTAAAACAGCAGAAGAATGTTTGGGGCGTTTAAAAGGCGGAGCCGATTTCAGTCAAATTGCAAAAACATATTCCGAAGACCTGTATTCCTTGAGACAATCGCCTATAGGATATTATGGAAAAGTAGAACGCGATGACGAATATACAAAAAAACGTTTTTCCGGTGAGATTTTAGATACTCTTGCCGGGGCTGATGTGGGATTGATTGAGAGACTTTTTGCTACACAAGACGGAGTTTTTATTTTCCGATTGCTCGAAAGAATCCCCGAAAGAGAAATTACCGGTGAAGACGCTTATGCAATCGCAATGGACGAAGTAAAGAAAAAGAATATTAAAAATGCAAAAAAAGAAGTAGAGCGAAAGACATTAGAAGAATACAAGAAACATTTTGATGTAGTTATTTTTGAAGAATAAATAAAAAGAGAAGGTGATAATTATGAAAATAGCGGCAATTTTGGCAGAAGGTTTTGAGGAAACAGAATTTATTGCGGTAACGGATTTGTTACGCAGAGCAAGTCTTGATGTACTTGTAGTATCAAGTACCGGTAATTTGACAGTGTCCGGTGCTCATGATTTTAAAATTGTGGCAGACAGTCTTTGGGATGATGTAGAGTTTGAAGATGTTGATTGTATCTTTTTGCCGGGCGGAATGCCGGGTGTTACAAATCTGCAATCAAATAAAAAAGTTGTCGAAACGGTGCAAAGATTTGCAGAACAGGATAAGTTTATTTGTGCTATTTGTGCAGCACCTTTGGTTTTGGATGATGCCGGTATTTTGGACGGCAAGAAATTCACTTGTTACCCGTCAACCGTATCACAGATAAAAACGGGAGAATATTGTGATAAAGCCGTAGTCGCAGACGGCAAAATCATAACCGGTAAAGGTGTAGGTACAGCATTGGATTTGGGGTTAGCGATGGTTGCAGTTTTTTGCTCTGAAGAAAAAAGCGAAAGTTTAAAAAAGGCTATTGTTTATGGCGTATAAAAGTGAAAAATCCAATCTTACCCTGAAACAAACAAAGTTTAAAGAACCGCTTATGTATCGCGTGATAATGCATAATGATGATTACACGACAATGGATTTTGTGGTTTTTGTGTTAATTGAAGTTTTTCGTAAATCTTACGAAGAGGCAGTTTCTTTGATGGAAGAGGTACACAACGAAGGTCAAGCAAAAATCGGTGTTTATACACGAGACATTGCTGAAACAAGAGTCAAAAAAGTCGAAAAGTTAGCAAATGAATGTCGTTTTCCGTTGTTGTGTACTATAGAAGCAGAATAATCAAGGTGTATAAATAGATGATAAAATTAAATATATATGTTGACTTTCTTCTGAGCTCGGCAACAACTTTTGCAATAGAAAAAGAACACGAATATGTCACTCCGGAACATCTTCTCAGGGCTATTATAGCAGACTATAAATTTTTAGAAGTGTTTGACACAATCGGTGCAGATGTTCGAATGTTGAGAAACGATTTGGAAGATTTTTTAACAAAAAGAATGGATAAAGTTGTTCTGGAAAAAGGCGAAGACCCGGTTTTCAGCATGTTCTTGGAAAAACTTTTGATGTTGGCAGAAGAACAGTGCAAAAGTGCCGGCAAAGATGAAATCCATGTAGATCATTTATTAGTTTCTTTTTTTCGCATGGATGAATCTTCGTGTTTTGCTTTGTATTTTTTAAGAAAAGCCGGCGTAGAAGAATTTCCACTTATTCAGCTGGTGGCACATAAACAAAAATACTTAGAATCAGCCGAAGATTTCGGAAATGATTTTCAAATCGGTGATGGCGGAATGTTTGCAGATGAAACCGGGATGACAGCGGAAGAGTTCTGTCAAGAATTAAAACCGTCGGAAGACCCGGTTATAGGACGAGAAAAAGAACTTGAACGAATATTTCATGTTTTATGCCGTAAAGCAAAAAATAATTTGTTGCTTGTAGGGGATGCCGGCGTAGGTAAAACCGTACTCGGTGATGCCATATCAAAACGTTTATCTGCAGGAAAAGTACCTCATTGTCTTAAAGATTTTCAAATATATTCGTTAAATGTCGGTTCGTTGATTGCCGGTGCGAAGTTTCGCGGTGAATTTGAAGAACGCATAAAAATTGTAATGGATTTTCTTGATAAAAAGGGCAAATGCATTTTGTTTATAGATGAGATTCACTCCATTATGGAATTAGGCGGCGGACGTGACGGTTCGTTGAGTGCTTCGGAAATGTTGAAACCGGTACTGACAAAGGGAAATATACGATGTGTAGGCACTACGACTTATGAAGATTTTAAAAACTCGGTGGAGAAAGACAGAGCTTTTTTAAGACGTTTTCAAAAAATAGATATTTCAGAACCGACGCCGGACGAATGTTTGAATATTTTGAAACAGTTAAAATCTAACTTTGAAAAATATCATAATGTACGCTATACAGACGCGGCTTTAAAAAAAGCTGTCGATTTATCTGTAAAATATATGAATGAACGAAAACTTCCGGATAAAGCAATCGACGTTATCGATGAAGCCGGGGCTTTTTGCCAATTAAAATGCGGAGCTTTTTATAAAAAAGGAAATTACAATGTTAATAAGCTCAAAAATGTCAAAATAGATGTAGAGGCGATAGAAAAAACAGTTTCTAAGATTACGGGAATTTCAATTGACAATGTCGTTTTGAGTCAAAATGACAAATTGATAAATCTTTCTGCTTATTTAAAAAGTCGTATTTTCGGGCAAGATGAAGCGGCAGATTTGTTGACTACGGCAGTAAAACGAGCAAAGGCCGGTTTTCATAACGAAGACAAACCTATAGCATCGCTGTTGTTTGTGGGACCTACGGGAGTAGGGAAAACAGAATTGACAAAGCAACTTGCAAAATACCTTGATATTCCGTTGCTTCGTTTTGATATGAGTGAATATCAGGAAAAATATACAGTGTCAAAACTACTGGGGGCATCAGCCGGATATATCGGTTATGAAAACGGCGGACTGTTGACGGAAGCCGTTCGTCGACATCCGGAATCTGTCGTTTTACTTGATGAAATAGAAAAGGCACATTCGGATATTTTCAGTACATTATTGCAAATCATGGACTATGCGACATTGACGGATAACCAAGGACGCAAAGCAGATTTCAGAAATGTAATTTTTATCATGACATCCAACGCCGGAGCTCATGATGCAAATTCCACGATAGGATTGGGAACTACGAAAATACAAAACCGAACAGCATCGATGATGAGTGCCGTAAAAAACACTTTTACACCGGAATTTAGAAATCGTCTTGATGCAGTCGTTCCTTTTAATCCGTTGGGAAAAGAATTGATATTGAAAATTGTCAATCAACAGATAGAACAGTTGAAAAGTTTTTTGGATAAGAAGGGTATTGAATTACAAATAACACAGGAATGTCGTGAAAAAATTGCTCAAAAAGGTTTTTCTGAAGAGTTCGGAGCCAGAGAAATCGAAAGAGTGATTGAACGTGAAATAAAAGATAAATTGATAGATATTGTTCTTATTAAAAAGGATCAAGGGAAAAAAATTGTCTTTTGTGATATCGATGAAAATGATGAAATAAAAATAGATATATCAACAGATAAGCAGGTGTAAATG
>JAXJQT010000528.1:0-2070 GCA_036311025.1 Spirochaetota bacterium | reverse complement strand
TAAGGAGATTTGCAAGGAGGTAGTAGAAACGATTCTAGGAATCAAAGTCGGTAGGATTGAATTCTTAACCAGCCAGTATGAGATTGAAATCGACCCGGAATCAAAAACGATAGCAATGGATGTTTATCTACGTGATGAAAAGAAAATCATCAATGTAGAGTTACAAAACGGACATCGCCTTGAGTTACCGAAACGCTCTCGGTATTATCAAGCAGCGGCAGACATTGATAATACTTCGCCGGGAGAATTATATTCTGAAATGAAAGATAATTACGTGATTTTCATCTGCACATTTGACCCGTTTTTACAAGGTAAGGCGTTCTATAAGTTTGAGAATATTTGTCTTAACGAAGATAAGCCATTGCAATTAAATGACGGGACTTATAAGATTTTTTTGAATACGACGGCGGATGACTTGACTTTGCTTGACCCGGAATTGAAGTTATTTTATGATTACATCCGGCGTGGAACAGCTGATTCCACATTGACTGAGAAAATAAACAGTTCAATAACAGAACTGAAAGAAGACAGAGAAACGAGGCGTAAATATATGACATATACAACAAGAATTGCAGAAGCAAAAAGTGAAGCACGTGAAGAAGGTATAAAATACGGTATCGCAATCGGAGAAAAAGTCGGAGAAGAACGGGGTCGTAACGAAGCCAAGCTTGAAACAGCGAAAACTTTACTAGCTTTCGGAGATTCGATTGAAAAAGTGTCAAAAGTTACCGGATTGTCGGTCGAGGAAATAGAGAAATTATAGAAAATGCAGTGAGGAGACAGAAAAACTTTTGACAGGAAAGTTTTATGTTCCCTTTTTTATTTTGAGGAAGGAGGATAATCGAAGGATATATTTGTTCCGGCAAACATTAAATGACGCATAGGAAAATATTTTATTTGCCAAAAAAATTTGAGTATATCAATGCTCTATGCCGAAAATTCGAACGCATTATCTATATATGAATATACGGAGAACAAATCGTATGAAAAGAAAATCTCTTTTTGCCGTAATGGCTGTTATTTTTTATTGTATGACCTTGCCGGTAAATGCGTCGGATTTACAGATTGCCAAATCGTACTTGAAGCGAGCTATGGTAAATCGTGACAACCCGAAGATTGTGTCGCATTTATGCAATCAGGCAAAAGAATACGCCGTTTGTTTTCCTGAATATGAATATTTGCAGCTGGAAGTCTGTCACGAAACCGGTGATTTTTCCGACGCCATGCAATATCTGCAAGACATGCAGGCGAAACAAAACAAAGCCTTTATAATTGATGATTACGACATCGCATCTCAAGCAGCACGTACTTATCATTATTTGCATTCTTATCGTGAAGCTTTGCCTTTTTATAAAAAGGTTGTAGCTCAAACCGACAAAAAAAATGCCGGTGATTATTTAAAATATTTGTCGTGTTTGTTTGCTTCAGGTGTTGCCCCATCTCAGATTTTGCCTGTATTACAAGAGGCATCGGCGTTATTTTCAAATCAGGAATTTGTCTTTTATCAGGTGTTGTATTCAGTCAAAAGTTCTTCAAATCCATTCGGGGAACCGGCTGCTTTGATAAAAAGTCTTGAAAATAACGGTTATGCGATACAAGAAACTCAATATTTAAAATCTCTGCTGATAAAAAATCAAGATGAGCTCGGTGCATTCATAAATGATTTGCAAAATAAGCAAATCGATGCAAAATGGGGACGTGATATTGTTTACGGATTATTAGAACGTATTACCGTTACGGACGAAAATATTTTAGATACATGTATGTCTCTTTGGAGTGATTACGCCGGAAATACGGATGTGAGAACTTTCAGATTCTTGTCTTATTCGCCGCTTGCCGAGTGGATTAAATCGAACGAAAAGTTTGCTCATTGGACTGTGTTTACAGGTAGTCGAACTACTGACATTGACGGCAACGGCAAGGCTGAGCTGGTCGTATCGGTAAAAGACGGAATTATCACAAATCGCAGTGAAGATAAAAATCAAGATTCAGTCGTTGAACGAGAGTTTGCCTATTTTGATAACGGCAAGATTGATAAGGTTTATACTCGCGAAAATAACACAGACTTTC
>JAXJQT010000527.1:0-7116 GCA_036311025.1 Spirochaetota bacterium | reverse complement strand
TATGCACTGTTAAATTACACAGTGCTTTTTTTACGCTTAAATAAGAGCGTATTTTTATAGAAAAAAACATTCTTAATAAAATATTTATATGCTAAGTTTAGATTGAAGCAGAATAAAAGGAGATGAAAAATTGAAAGCATTAGCATTATTTTCCGGCGGTTTAGACAGTATTTTGGCTGTAAAAGTAATTCAGGAACAAGGAATTGAAGTTATTCCGTTGAACTTTGTGTCATATTTTTTCGGCGGTAAAAACGAACAAGCCGAAAAAGCAGCACAACAATTAGGCGTGACATTGGAATATGTAGATTTCAGTGAAGAACAATTTGAAATAGTTAAGCATCCTAAGTCCGGCTACGGAAAAGGTTTGAACCCTTGTATAGATTGTCATGCTTTGATGATAGAAAAAGCATTGTCATTGTTGGAAAAATACGAAGCGTCATTTGTGATTACCGGCGAAGTAGTTGGACAGCGTCCTATGTCACAGCGTGAGGCGGCTATGCGACATATCAGTAATGTTCAATCTCACGGCGAATTGTTGGTACGCCCGTTGTGTGCCAAACTTTTACCGGAGACTTACCCCGAAAAAGCCGGTTGGATTTCACGAGATAAACTGTTTGCTATCAACGGACGCGGACGCAAAGAGCAACTTGCACTTGCAGCTACTTACGGAATTACCGAATATCCGGCTCCTGCCGGCGGATGTTGTCTGACGGAACGTGAATTTGCCAGAAGACTTTCCGTATTTATAGAAGATGATTTTACCCAAGAACCGGCGTTATTTCACATGATTCGAAATGCCCGTTTGTTTCGTTTAGATTACAGAAAATATTTGCTTGTAGGACGTGACCAAAGGGAAAATCAAATCCTTATTGCCTTTCATAAAGAACATCCGGAATATCATTTCATTTGCGGCGGTGAAACTCCGGGACCGTCAATTTTATTATACGCACAGACATTTACCGAAGAAGAAATAGATTTTGCGTGCAGATTATTTTCGCATTATTGTACTACCAAAGGAAAAGCAGATGCCAATCTGTTACTTGACGGAAAAACTGTCATTTGCAACAAAGACGTGACGGCTGAGGAGATGGAACGTTTTCACGTGAAGTAAAAGGGAAATATAATGGAATTAAAAGTAGATAATGTAGATTTTTCTTATAATCATAAAAAAGTTTTTTCCGGTTTGTCGGTCGATTTTTTGGATGACGGCTTGATTGCAATTGCCGGAAATAACGGAAGCGGAAAATCTACATTATTGAAACTTCTTGCCGGAATAACAAAACCGTCAGCCGGATGTATTTTGATAGACGGTACGGATTATAAAAAAATCGACAGTCGTATACTTGCCTCCAAGATTGCGTATGTTCCTCAATTTCTCGATACATTTTTTGATTTGCAAGTGATTGATTTTCTGTTTACGATGGGGCAGGGCGGACGGTATGGTGTTGATAAAGAACGGTTTGAAAAAGCTTACAATGCATTAGAACGTGTAGGAATACAAGATTTTGCACAGCGTAACATTAATCACTTAAGCGGCGGAGAGCGACAAAAAGTTTTGATTGCCAATGCATTGAATCTTGATACCGATATAATATTGCTTGATGAGCCGGTCTCTCATCTGGATTGGAAAAGCCAAATAGAAATTTTTAAACTTTTAAATCTGATAGCAACAGAGGAAAAAAGTAAGGTTATAGTTGTAGTACATGATATTAATCTGGCAGCAGAATATAGCTCTTATATTTTGTTAATGGAAAAAAACGGAGCTGTTACATACGGTAAAACATCGGAAGTTTTGAATCCGGAAAGTATACGCAATGTATTCGGGCTGGAAGTACGTAATCTAGACGGTCACTTTATTCCCGTAAAAAAAATCTAATCTTATATTTTTTATTCTGTTAATCAGTAGTTAAAGCTGTGGCATATTGATTGCTCTTACCCTGAAAAAAAATACGAATGGAGCAATGTATAATGAAGAAAATAATGTTTTTATTTCTTACTGTTTTAACGTTGATTATGTTCTCATGTGAGACACAAGAACGTATTAAAAACGTAACAATTAATCCGCCTCAAATGATGAGTATGTTCAAAGTAATTCCGGCAGGTAGCCAGATTACTTCGACAGATACTGTATCAATCAGTGTGCCGAATGTTGCCGATGCGACTATTTATTATGAAATCGCAGTAGGTGATTGTAAAGAGCCTACAACCGCAAGTACTAAGTTTACAGGTGACTTTTCTTTAAGCACTAAAAACTTATCTGCAAAAAACGGTGATATGATTACATTGAAAATCTTAGCTGAAAAAGAAGGTTATGAATCTGCAACAGCTACAAAGAAATGGTTTTATTCTGACGGAAGTACTCCGGTACTTGATAATGATGCATTTTTGAAATCAGTGACAATTTCAGATATGTCATTCTCTCTTTTACCTGGTGTATTTGCTTATAATGATATTTCAGTTCCAAATGATGTAGATAAAGTGACTATCGGTTATGAAAAATCAAACTATGCAGCTACCGTAGAAACTACCCCTGCATCTTTAAATGATATTCCTTTGACAGAAAAACAGACGACTCTCGTAGCGTTGAGAGTTACATCTGCAGATAAATCAACTACAAAACGTTATTTATTCAATATTTACAGAGCCGGAGGCGATGAGCCGATAAAAAGTACTAATTGTTACTTGTCGTCATTGAGTGTAGACGGTGCTGAGACTGCAATAATTTTTGATAAAAATACGACTAATTACGATGTGACTTTGTTTGGTACTACTGAAAAAACAAAAATAGTTTATCAAACAGAAGACAGTAAAGCTACAGCAAGTATAGATGATACAGCAGACTTTTCTATCGCTAAAGGCGAAACCGTAATTCGAAAGATTATCGTAACTGCTGAATCCGGAGATAGAAAAGAATACACTGTATCGGTTTACAGACCGAATCCTGATAATCCGGTATCATCTGACGCAACATTGAAATCTTTATCTGTAACCGGCGGAGATTTGACATTTAACAGTGCAACTACAGTGTATGACGTTACTATTCCTGCTGATTATATAGGTGCAGTTTCTGTCACTTATGAAAAGAATCATTCCGGTGCAACTGTGATTTCAAATCCTGTGAACCTCGATAATATAACAGTTTTTCCTGCTACCGTAACAATCAACGTAACGGCAGAAGATAAAGTTACTACTAAGTCTTATATCGTTAATATCAGTAAAACTGTCGGCCCTGTTTTGAGTAAAAATGCCAATTTGAGTGGTATTACTTTAAGTGCCGGAAGTTTAACACCTGCATTCAATGCGGATACGTTAAAATATTCAGTATCTGTAGAAAATACAGTTTCAAGTGTAAGTGTGACAGCTACTCCGGAAGATGCGAAAGCTACGGTTATAATAACTCCGTCCGGAGATACTCTTCTTGAAGAGAATAAGGCTAAAGATTTTACTATCTCGGTAACAGCCGAAGACGGAACGGGTAAAGATTATGTTGTCAGTGTAACCAGAGCTGGTGTTGTTATTCCGCCACCACCTCCACCGCCTGCAGGTAAGTATTACTGGACAAACAAAGATGGTGCAGTAGGAAAAAGTAAAACTATTACAATTGATGGTGATGCAAGTGATTGGTCTGAAGATATGAAAATAGCACAAGGTGCAGCTTGGGATGTTGCTAACCATTGGAAAGGTGGTCATGAAAACTGCGTGCTTGATACAGTAGGATTATATGCAGCTTGGGATGATGATAATCTTTATATGGGATGGCAAATGGTAAATACGACAGATACTTGGGCACGTGAGGGAGACGGACCTTTAAGTGATGGCGGTAGAGTATTGGATGTACCGCTTATTTTAGCGTTAAGTGTTGATTCTTCAAGTGTAAAAATGTCAAATAAAAATGCGACCGGCGGTCCGATTTGGGGACAGAAAATGGGATTGGAATTTTCTATTCATGTTGATAATTTATTTTATATGAGTGGAAAGCCGGGGCAAGGAAAACCATCTTTATTCAAGGCTGTTGATAGTGAAGGAAACACAAATTATGAAGAGGGCTGTTTAGGCTTTAAAGAAAATAACATTGTTTATAAAATGGCAGAAACTAATATAAGTTCTAATATATGGGGATTAAATTTCTCTGAAGATCCTAGCGATGTAGATAATCTAGATGCAGATTGGGTAGATTATAAAGTTTTTGCGGGTGATAGTGGTGCTCATAAAACAAAATATGATTCATTCTATGAAATTTCAATTCCTTTCAGCGTTTTGGGGATTACAAAAGCAGATTTAGAGTCTAAAGGTATTGGGGCTATGTTGGTTGCAACACGCGGAGAATCTGCGTTGGATTGTATTCCTTTTGATTCAGCAGCAATGTTAGATAATGCTACTGAGGATTATGGAAGTGATCCTTCAACTTCACATGAAAAAGATGATATTGATAATATTACAGTACCTCTTGCTCGTGTAGGGAAAATGTAATCATATATTTTTAAGTGATTTTTAAACCGTCGGTTTTATTAGGAATCGACGGTTTTTTTATTTTTATTGTTATGACATAAGAAATAATTGGATATAGATTGTTTTTGGCATATTGATTGCTCTTTGTTTGGGAAAATATACAAAAGGAGCAAATATAAATGAAGAAAATAACATCTTTATTTCTTACAGTTTTAATGTTGGCTATGTTCTCATGTGCTACGGAAGAACATGTCAAAAATGTTGTAAAGAATCCGAATCAAATGATGAGTACATTCAAAGTTACTCCATCAAATAGTCAGATTAATTCAACAGACACAATATCAATCAGTGTACCGAATGTTGCCGATGCGACAATCTATTATGAAATCGCAAAAGGTGATGACTGCAAAGATCCTACGACAGCAAGTGCGAAATTTGCAGGTGATTTTGCATTGAGTTCTAAGATTTCAGATGCACAGTACGGTGATAGGATTACATTGAAAATCTTAGCTGTAAAAGATGGCTATGATGATGCAACAACAACATATCAATGGTTTTATGTCGGCGGAACTAAGCCGGTACCGAATGGTAATGCATTCTTGAGTTCTGTAACAGTTTCAGGTGCGACATTCTCTTTCTCTCCGGATAAATATGTTTATGATATTAAAGTACCTAGAAATGTAGAAAATGCAACAATCAATTATATAAAAGAAGATATTGCAGCTACTGTTGAGTATAGTGTGCATACTCTTGATAATCTTCCTTTGATTGGTGGACGAACGACTCTTGTAGCGTTGATTGTAACATCATCTGACGGTTCTACTAAAAAACGCTATTTGTTAAGTATTTACAGACCGGGAAAAGATGATCAAGATATAAAAAGCAGTAACTGTTATTTGTCTACATTAGAAGTTGAAGGTGGTTCTATAGTTTTTGATAAAACTAAAACTACTTACAATGTGACTTTGCCTTCTACTGTTGAAAAAACTAAAATAAGTTATCAAACAGAAGATGGCAAAGCTAATGCAATTATGAATGGTGGTGCAGCAGATGTTTCAGTTGCTCAAGGTGCTACTGAAGTTAGAAAAATAATTGTAACAGCTGAAGCCGGTAATAAAATGGAATATACTGTATCAGTTTACAGACAACCTGACGGTCCGTTGTCTGATGATGCAACATTGAAGTCATTGTCTGTTGCCGGAGGAAGTTTAGCTTTTAACAGTGCTACTACAGAGTATAATGTAACTATTCCTGCTGATTATACAGGTGCAGTTTCTGTTGCTTATGAAACAAATCATCCGGGGGCAAGTGTAATTTCTAATCAACCTAATCTTGATAACATAATAGCTCCTGCTGCAGTAAAAATTAGTGTAACTGCTGAGGATAAAGTTACTACTAAACTTTATACTATCAATATCAGTCGTAACTCAGGTCCGGTTATAGATAATAATGCAAATTTGGACAGTATAACTTTGAGTGACGGTAGTTTGAATTTCAGTACAGATACAACAGATTATTCCGTAACTGTAGAAAATTCTGTTTCAAGTATTACAGTGACAGCTGCCGCAGAGAGTGCTAAGGCTACAGTTACCGTAACACCGTCAGGAATTACTTCGCTTGCAGAAAATATTCCTCAATTGTTTACTATTGATGTAATCGCAGAAGACGGAACACCTAAAAAGTATACAGTGACAGTAACAAGAGAGCCTGGTAGTGTTATTCCACCGCCTCCTCCACCTCCTGCAGGTCAATACTATTGGACAAATAAAGGCGGTGCAGTAGGAACAAATAAAACTATTAAAAGTTGGAGTGATTGGACTGCTGCAGAACGAATTGCACAAAATGCAGCTTACGATGACCCTAGAACATGGATGGGAATACAAGAAGTGCCTTATGACGTGTATGCACTTTATGCAGCATGGGACGATACAAACTTGTATGTAATGGTAGAACTTACAAATGCAGTTGACAGAGCACAAGATTTGTTTATGTGGCATAATTATGCTTCAAGTGATAATGCTTGGTGGGATAACAGAGATATTAGATTAGGAATGATTTTCAATACAGGAAAAGGTTTAGCTAAAAAACCTGCTATAGATAAAGGTGGTACTATTTGGACTGGATGTGACTTCTCTGATGCTCAAGGTTTTGATGCATTATTCTATCACTCATCAAAATTTGGTTTTGCAGAGCATAAAGGTTCATTTGTCGGTGTAGGTGAGCCGGGATTCTTTAAAGCAACAAGTGCCGGAGTATTTAGTTATGATAAAACTTATTGCTTGAGTTTTAACAGTCAAACGACAGCATCTGCACCGGGAACAGGCGGAACTGCAGGTATTGATGTTCGATATACAAGAAAATGTGTGGTAAGTGATAAAATTTATATGGAATCAACTCCTACAGATAACAGAGCTACATCCGGACAAGACGGACAGGCTCTTCTTGATTCGACAACTTATAAAGAAGCTGGTACAACAGAGCTTGATATGAGTTATTGGTATACAATTCCTTTGAAAACTCTCGGAATTGATAAAGCTTATATTGAAAATACTGGTATCGGTATTCGCCAGTTGACTACAAACAATGGTTCTCTAATGGATTGTTCTCCGTGGGATGTTAGTATGGTTGATGTTGCTACAGAGCCATGTTCTGACGATGCAAGTACAT
>JAXJQT010000526.1:0-4047 GCA_036311025.1 Spirochaetota bacterium | reverse complement strand
GTCTGGGAATGGTGCTGGGATTGGTACGGAGCTTACGACAAAAAAAGTTCTCACAATCCGCACGGAATTCCTTACGGACAAGAACGTGTTCGCCGCGGCGGCAGTTGGCACGTAAAAACAAAACGTTCAACAATTACTACGCGTAATTTTCGTTCGCCTGCACACAGAAGCACGCACTACGGAATCAGACTTATTCGAAATGCAAAGTAGGGACAAATGGGAAAAAATATCCCCATTTTTTTAATAAGAAATCTTGTCGCCGCACATAATTTCACAGTCAAATTGGGATAAGAATTTTATATTTTTTGCTCGTGTAGATATATTGCAGCCGAGCAGTGATAATCAATTTTATTAAGTTTGGAAAAATATTTCCGATTAGTTGTAATTTTCCCCAATGGCATAATGATTGCTTTATTTTACGACTTAAAATTATTAAAGGAGTAATGAAGTGATTAAAAGTAATAAGTTTTATTCAATCAGAATGTTTGTATTGCTTTGTGTGGCATTGGTATTTTCTTGTAACAACATTACCACATTAGAAGTTATAAAACATTCTAAACAAAAACTTGCAGTTCCTACGCCTTCTGTTGACGGAATAGAGGTTGACTACGGAACAGAATTAAAATTTTCTTATAAAGTTTCAGATGCATTGTTGTTTTATACAACGGACGGCTCTGTGCCGGAAATCGATGACACGGACTCGATAAGTTATAATCCGAACAACGGGATAAAATTGACGGAGTCATGTGAAATAACAGTTCGACTTTTTCACAGTAATTATGAACCGTCTGACAGTCAGACTTATAGATTCAGAGTAAGATATCCGCTTCCTGAATTCACTCCGGAAGACAGTGTGATTGATTCTACGACACCTATTTCTATAAAAACACCGGTAAAAGGCGGAAAAATCTATTATTCGATAGATTCTACTGTAGAGTTGAATGAAAATAACGGAATCGAATATGACAGTGATGATGACCCGATAATGTTACCTGCAGGTCAACATCTTTTGAAAGCGATTGTGATAAACGGAAAAACAAAGTCCGAAATCGCACAAAAGATTTATACTGTTACGGATAAAGACGGTGTTTATCTTGATTCATTGACACTTTCTAAGGGAAGCATAGGTTTTAAAAAGACTACAAAAGAATATTCTGTTAATCTCGGATACACCGATGAGTCTGTTACCATTACGGCTGAAAGCAGCAATGCAAACGTAAAAATCGGTAGCAGCAACTCCAGTCCGGCAACAGTTTCACTTAATGTAGGTGTTAATACATTTGTTATAGTTGTAGAATCTGTGACAGATCCAAGTAAAACTAATACTTATACATTGAAAATTCAGCGTGCCGGTCCGGATGCATCTAAAGATGCAACACTTGCAAATATCAATATTACATCAGAATCTGGCAGTCATGTATCTTTAGATAAAATGTTTGACAAAGATACTAAAGAGTATAAAGCCGAAGTAGATAATTTTGTAACTATGGTAAAAATATCTGCCGGTACATCAGACACTAAAGCTATTGCTTCTTATGACAAAGAAGTGTTGTTGAATGTTGGTGAAAACATAGTTAAGATTGTGGTAACGGCAGAGGATACAAGTGTAACAAAAACTTATACTGTCGTAATTACAAGAAAAGGTGAAATAGATAATAATGCTAATTTAAAATCTCTTCTTGTTGACAGCGTACCTGTAAATGTATCAGATGTAATGACATATCCAACAAAAGCTTCCAGTGTAAAAGTTGTTGCTACGGCACAATCTGAAAAAATTACATCAATGAAAATAAATAACGTAGAATGTACGGGAACTACTGTAAACGTGCCGTCTGAAGTTGTTATTTCAATTGTTGCGGCTGACGGACTTACGACAAAGAACTATACATTAAAACTTGTAAAAGACAGCGATGTAGAGCTTTCTGGTTTGAAAGTTGACGGTGAGGATGTTGGTGTAAGCAAGAATATGAATGTTGATGTAAAAGACATTACTGCCCAGTTGACATTCGAAGTAAGCGGCGATGTAACAAAAATTCTTGTTAATAAAGAAGATATGACCGCTACAAAAGCAACATCCGTTCAAGTTTCCAGCAGTAAAGAGATATCAAATGATAAAAATGTAAAAATTGAAGTCTTTGCTGCAGACGGTACAAGTAAAACTTATTCTTTGGATTTACATTATAAAGCTCCTATTACAGATAAGATTATTCTTCATGCTGACGGATATGTGAATGCTTATGTATGGAATACAGGTGATTCATCTTTAGAAAAAGTTCATAAACCAATGACGCAAGAGGGATCTAGTTCTTGGTATACAATTACTTTTAATGTAACAAAAATGAAAGTAATTTTTACTAAAAAAGCCGGCGGTTGGGACGGACAAACAGACGATTTGGAGCAAACTGCAGGTGAATGGTGGTTTAAAGACGGAAAATGGACTGAATACAATCCGGAAGACAGTACTCCTCCGCAATTGCTTACTTTTGAATCAGATAAAACAGGAACTGTCAGCGGTAATGTAATTTTGACAGTATCGGCTACAGATAATATCGGTTTGTCAAAAGCTGAATTCAAAAAAGCAGACGGTGAGGTTGTCGGAAGTGCAACTATGAAAGGAACATCTTCAACTGTAGATTTTGTTCTTGATACAGAAAATCTTAAGAATGAAGCTCATAAAATAACAGCGACAGTTTATGATACAGCCGGTCTTGCTTCTAATTCTGAAGAATTGCAGTTTACGGTTTTCAATGAAAATCCGGCTCCGATTGCTTCTATTTCCGGTTCAATCAGTATTTCTTTCGGTGCCGTGAAAACATATTCTGCAAGTAATTCTAAAGATAAAAACGGAACTGTTGAAAAATATAAATGGTCTGTAAGCGGTTTGTCTTATAGCGGAAGTACTACAGGTGAAGAAATTACAATAACAGCTCCGAACTCTCCGACATCATTTACAATAACTTTGGTAGTTACTGATAATGAAGGAAAAGATTCGGAACCTGTTACTATTACCGTAAATGTTACGGAACCGAAAAAGTCTAATGACTTCCGAGAAGAATCAATTTACTTCCTTATGACAGCTCGTTTCTATGACGGGGATTCAAATAATAACCGTTGGTGTCGTCCGGACGATTCCGGTACTACAGGAAATAAAGCCAGCGGAGATTATCCATGGCGTGGGGACTTCAAAGGTTTAATCGAAAAACTTGATTATATCAAAGCGATGGGATTCAGTGCGATTTGGATTACTCCTCCTGTATTAAACAGAAGTGATTATGACTTCCACGGATATCATGCTTGGAATATGAATAAGATTGACCCTCGTTTAGAATCTGCAGGAGCTACTTATCAGGACTTGATTGATAAAGCTCACGAAAAAGGAATTAAAATCATTCAAGATATTGTATTAAATCACTCTTGTCGTTACGGTCTTGAAGATTTGTTCAGCGTAAAATATTACGGAAGTAAAAGTATTACTTGGGAACGAGGAAAAGGTATAGGTGCAGAATATTATGATGATTATAATCCTAATTTTGTTTATGACGGTCTTAATCCTGAACCAAACAGCGGAAGAACTTATTATAACGGAGACTTGTGGCAAGAAAATGCTCCTACAATAACTTGGGATACTGCTGATGATCCGATTTCATTATGGGGAACTAAGAATAATCAATATGATTTTTATTATTTCCAATGGCCGAAGCTTACCCTCTTTAATCCAAAATATTTCCATACAGGTTGGCTTAAAAACTGGGAAGATGAAACTTGTCAGACAGGTACAATCCATGAAGACTGTATTGACTTGAATACTGAAAATGCTGAAGTTCAAAAATACTTGATTGACGCATATACAAGATATATCGAAATGGGTGTAGATGGATTCCGTATTGATACAGTAAAACATATCAGCCGTAATACATTTAACAGAAGATTTATCCCTGCATTTAAAGAAGCCGGCGGTGAAAACTTCTATATGTTCGGTGAAGTTTGTACTCGTGTAAACGAAGTTTGGAATCATGGTGTTGCACCGCTTTCTACTCCGTTCTATAC
>JAXJQT010000525.1:0-1841 GCA_036311025.1 Spirochaetota bacterium | reverse complement strand
TTTTTAAAAAAAAGGAGTTTTTCTTATGGCACAGAATAAAACTATACTGATAGTAGGACTCGGAACTTTCGGAATTGCACTTTGTCGAGAGCTTGCAAATTCGAATGACGTATATGTAATTGCTATTGATAAATCTGAAAAACAAATCGAATTGATAAAAGAATCTGTTGCTCAGGCAATTCAGATGAACAGTACGGAAGAAGAAGCGTTTCGTTCATTACCGTTAAATACTGTTGATACGGCTGTTGTTGCAATGGGAGATAACATCGAAGCCAGTATTTTAACTACAGCTATATTGAAAAAAAATAACATCCCAACTATTATTTCACGTGCTACAACTCCTATTCATGCGTCGATTTTGCACCAAATAGGAGCGACTGAAGTAATAAATGTTGAAGCTTCCGGCGGAAAACGCCTTGCATCTCGTTTGATTTCTCCGGATGTCATGGAACAAGTTCAAATTTCAGGTGAGCTTATACTTACTGAATTGCCGTTGCCAAGAGCATTTATTGGTAAAAAATTGATTGAACTAAACCTACGCAGCAAATACAACATTAATGTCGTTTGTATAAAACGAAAGATTCATGATATTGACCGTTTTGACAATCCGATGGTCAGTGAAGAAGTTTTGTTCCCTCGTCCGGACGACCAGTTAAATGAGGGGGACTTTCTTATGATAATAGGCAGAGATGATGATATTAATGTATTAAGGGAGCTGTAAAATGATAATGATAAAAAAATCGAAGTTAAATCTTTTAGTTTTATCTTGCTTCCTTTCTGTAATAGCTTTATGCATTGTCGGATGTTATTTTATATATTCTGCCGATTTGACGAATTCACAAAATCGCAAGTTTTGTGCAGAAATATTGATATTTTTATCAATTTTGCTTCTTACCGTGATTACGGTGATTACAATTTATGCACTGCGACAAAATACGAGAATTTACTTGGAATTGGACAAACTTGCTACATTTTGCCGTACTCACGATATTCGTGAAGGTGCCGGACAGCTGCGACACTTGGATAAACTTGGGAAAAAGATGAGTATGATATTTGATTTGATAAATGAAACCGGTGAAAAAAGAAAGCAAAAACTGGCGTCTATGTATCAAATAATCGACTATTTGGCCTTGAACTCAGACAAGAGTATATTGATTACAAATGTAATCGGAGATATTCAATTTTGCAGTAAAAAGTTTTCGGATATCAACAAAATCGATGCGGATATGCTACGCATTCAACGTATTTCAGAACTAATCAATGTAAGTATGAATCATATTTTATCAGGCATAGAAAGAAAAAAAACAGCTGTTGTAATATTGAAAAATCAAGTTTTTAAATATGAGGAGACAACGAAGAAAATAAAAGAGATTCAAATCTTACCGATTTACAACAGTGATAATGTAGTTTCAAATATGATTTTCTTGTTTTCTTTTTAGAAGAGATAAATAGACTAATCGATAAAATATTCATCCGTATTTTTCAGTACGGCACGAATAGCACTGCTGGAAAAACCTTTTGTTGCAAGACGGCGAAGTTTAGTTTTTAGGTCTGCTTGTGAGTCTATTTTTTTATTAAGACATTTTCGGCAAAGCTCTATTTCTCCGTCGTTGTCTTCTAATGCTTGTCTTACCGCATTTTCGGCAAGTGATTTGTCTACGCCTTTTTCATAAAGTTTCGCACGTACAACCATTGGACCATAGAATTTTACTCGCATCAAATCGCCGGCATAAATCTTTGCCAAACGTTCGTCATCAAGCATTTCCAGTTCTTCCAACTGTTGTAACGCTTGAGTTACTTGTTCTGAATTAAAACCTTTTTTTAATAATTTGTTTTTTAAT
>JAXJQT010000524.1:0-2059 GCA_036311025.1 Spirochaetota bacterium | reverse complement strand
TTTCTGTTGTTTTACATCTATAGATTTTCTATTTCCTCAATCGAGAGCCCGACACTGTCAATTATTAGATGCAATATCAACCGACTTATTCTTTGGCATCACCAACGCGAATGCCAAACCGCCGTCTTCCTTCGGCATTTCGTTCAAAGTAAATTCTATATGACACGGGTCTTTAGGTATCGTATAGAAACCGTTACCGCCTTCAGCTTCCGGGATTCCGTAAATCTTCATTGTTTTATCAGCAATCTTTGGTTCTTTTATTTTCATCTCACAATTAAAGTTATGTGCCAAATTTGCCTCAAGTGTCGCACTTTTTAAAATATTACCAATAGAGGACAAAGGCAATGAGTCGCCCGTATCAACCGCAAGTTCATAATCCTTTATAAATTCTGCCGTCACCATAAAGTTTTCACCTAAATCTACTTCTACTTCAAAGCTGAATTGAATACCGGCAATAGATTTTTCATCGTAGAATTTACAGAAGTCTGCAAGAGATTTTAAATTTCCGGCATCTTCAATAGCCCCTAAAGTCGTATCGCCAAGGAATTCATAATTCCCGAATCCGTTATCTTTATCTCCGAGAATCTCGATATTTTCCTCTGAAACAATAACATCACTTTTCATAATATCTACAATTTCACACTTGGAATCCGCTAATACCTCATCTAAGTTTCCATCATAAGCATCAGCAACTTCTTCCAATGTTACAACGTCATCTGTCAACATTTTTTCCAATACGGTTACATCACCATCAGCACTTTTAATCAACTCTTTAATCTCTTCCGCAGACAACCCTGAACTGCCGCGAGAAAGAGCTCGTGAACGGGAGTGACTTCGAGATTTTGATTCAACTCCTAATAAATCTTCAATAAAACTGAAACTTCTCCCTCTGATTTTGAAAGCATTCTCCGGAATAGAAATTCGATATTCGAAATCTGTTTCACTCTCAGTGACATTACCTTCAGAATCTTTTATTTGCATTGGCTCCGGAGTAATAGCTTCTTTATAGCTTGTCAAAAAGTTACTTGTTTCAAATACAAGTTTTCCGCCTTCATAAACTCCCGGTTTGAAAGAAAATTTTCCGGAACCGACTTTAATGGCATACTTTTCTCCGTCTACTTCCACATCTTCTATCGCAATGTACGGCTCACCGGCTTCATTAAAATATTCTTCCTTTTTTGCCGGTCTAAAAGCGTTGCTTCCCACATCTTTAATTTGCATTTCCATTTTAATTTTCAAAAATCCGTCGGTAGACTTCAAAGCCGTAAGCATCATATCTTGTGCGGCATCCCCGTCTAAATCAAGCTTGATTACCGGAAATGAAGCGTCATCGATTTTCGGACTTTCCAGCCTTCCTATCGGCAACGGCCATGTCAAAACATTATCTCCCACTTCTAAGCCCAACGCCTCATTTACACTCGGATCTACATTAAAAGTACTGCCGTCAATCGTCATGTCATCGATTGTTACATGAATCAATGCACTTTCTCCATTTTCAACAGAGGCATTATCAGTAAACTTTAAGCTTTCAAGCATTTTGTTTACTTCTTCTATTTTAGACAACTGAGCCTTTACCGTACCTATCGGAACTTCAAAATCCAAATCCCATGACAAGTCCGGTACACCACCGCCGCCATTGGATATTACATTGTTTAAACGTTCCACCACACAACCGGAAAGAACAAATACAGCCATAATCAAAAATAACCATTTTTTATTCATTAGATAATCCTCCTAAATAAATACTATCTTAATCTAATATATAAAGCATTTTTTTCATCATTTCGTCAACAAAACCGCAGTGCAAACGGTACATTTCTGTTGTTTTACATCTATAGATTTTCTATTTCCTCAATCGAGAGCCCGACACTGTCAATTATTAGATTTATTTCATTGCGACTGTACTTTTATGATAACCATTTCATTTCGTTTTACCATGTGAAACACCATTTAAACTGCGTTTTAGACCATGCAGTTCAACTCTGTTTTACCGGTAAAAATGGGGAAATTGGATGTAAAAAAGTGAGAATGAACCACCGTAAGGAGCGTCCTTTTCTCT
>JAXJQT010000523.1:0-1981 GCA_036311025.1 Spirochaetota bacterium | reverse complement strand
ATTTTGAACTTTTAAAGAAATAACATCGCCTGCGACTTCTAAAAATTGCAAAAGTTCGTCATTAGAAGTGAAACATAATTCGAGCATTCCTATGAATTTTTCTTGTTTTTTAAATGGATAATAAATTTTATTACTGATAATTTTTATTAGTTCTTGTAATTTAGAATCATTTTCTGAAGTTATATCTTCTATAAGACTTTCTAATCCAGATAAAATACTTTCATCAATTTTTAAATCTTTTAGCCATGATATATAATCCATATCATTTAAATCAATTTGAACTTTTTTTCCAATTGCAAAAATATCCGTAGTATTTTGGTCGTCAAAATCATAATCAGAATCAAAAGATAAATCTTTTATATTAATCTGTGAATCATTTTTATGATTCTGAAATTCCTCTACAATTTTTATTGTTTGATTTACATAGGCTTTTACACGCTGAATTGTTAATCTAAAAGAATATACAGAACTTTCTAATCGTTTTAATAGATTTATAGCCATCAAACGACGAATTCCTAATTCACGCCCCATTTGGTCAAATCCGCCAGAGCCTGAATCATCAATTTCATATTTTGCTCTTTTACTAGGATGGATAAATAAGGAAGGAACATAAACTGTAAGTTTTAAATTTTCCAATTCTTCAAAAATTAAATTGAAGGTTGTTTCATTTTCACATTCTGTAAGAGGTGTCTGTATAGAAATTGGATGTAATCTTTTTGGGAAAGTTCCAATATCTTTTGTATCATAATATTTTTGAATATGTTTTCTTGACCGAGCAATTGTTACACTATCTAATACTTCAAAGAAATCAAAACTCAACATCCCTAATAGAGTTTCTGTTGTTCTTTCTTCTGTTGGTAGTTGGCTCCATTTATTAAAAGCTGTTTGAGCTTGTCTAAAAATATCATCAATAGAATTTTTAGTTTTTAATTGTTCATCAATATTTTTTGAAACACCTTCATAGGCTAAAGCTAATTGGTTTCTTAAATCAATGAAACGGTTATTTACAGGAGTTGCAGAAAGCATAAGAACTTTTGTTTTTACACCTTGTTTGATAACTTTATTCATCAATTGCATATACCGATTTTCTTTTGTATTTGAATGAGTTCCTATTCCATTTCTAAAATTATGAGATTCATCAATTACAACTAAATCATAATTTTCCCAGTTAATAAAAGCTAAATCATTTCCGTTAGATTCACCGGAAGTTCGATTTAAGTCTGTATGGAAAAGAACATCATAACGAAGTCTGTCTTCTGTAATTGGATTGTTTTTATAGTTATTCTTATAAATATTCCAGTTGTTAGATAGCTTTTTAGGACAGAGAACAAGTACTCTATTATTTCTGCTTTCATAATATTTGATAACGGAAAGTGCTGTAAAAGTTTTTCCAAGACCAACACTGTCAGCTAAAATACAACCGTTATATTTTTCTAGTTTGTTGATAATTGCCAAGCAGGCATCTTGCTGAAAGTTATAAAGTTTTGACCAAATTTTACTTTTCTTAAAACCTGTTGCTTCTTTGGGTAAAATATCTTCACTTATATCGTCTAAGAATTCTTTGAAAATATTATATAGCGTGATAAAGTAAATAAATTCAGGTGCATTTTCGTTATATGCAGATGTAATATTTTCAATTACTTGGTCTGTTACATCTTGCATCATATCTTTATTTTGCCAAAATTGATCAAACAACATTAAAAAATGTTCACTCATAGGAGAATACATTTTTGTAATTGCAAAAGCGGCATTATTCCCTTTTTCTACACCTAATTCTACAGCGGTAAATTCTTTTACACCAGAATAACTTGTTTTATCTACATTTAAAAAACAAGGAATTCCTTGTTCTGTAGAGTTTGATTTAAATGTAACTTTATTTTTTATCCATTCAGCACATTCTTTTGCTATAGCTTTTTGATTCAATTCATTTCTTAATTTTACTTCAAACTTTGTACCATATAAGCTACGTTCTCTATTAAGT
>JAXJQT010000522.1:0-7067 GCA_036311025.1 Spirochaetota bacterium | reverse complement strand
AATCATCGGTTTGTCGTACAAAGGCAAGATTTGCTTTGAAACTGATTTTGTCAACGGATAAAGCCGCGTCCCCGTTCCTCCGGCGAGAATTATTCCTTTCATTTTAACATCCTGCTTTCAAAATCTTCAGTCAGCATAATACGAGGTAATGCAAATTTCCTTTTTTCCAAATGATTGTGTTTTACCGCACCTCCGTAAGCAAGGAATGCTGCAGAAAACGGAAGCTTCTCCAATACATTAACTTCTCGCAAACTTACTTCATTATTAGACCCAAAAGGATAAGCAAAAGAAATTGGTTGAATCCCTAATTTCTCATTAAATAAATCAAGCCCTTTTTGTATTTCTTCTGTTACGGCATCTTCAGATTTCAATGCTTTTAAATTAAAATGATGTGCCGTATGTGCTGCAATTGTAACTAACGGCTCCTTATTCAACTCTTGCAAATCTTCCCATGATAAGCACAATTCCCCGCATTTAGCAGACCAATCTATTTTGTAATTACAAAACAATTGATTTAATTCATTAACTAAATCTTCTTGATTCAGTGCTAAAATTTTATGTCTGATATCTAAAAACACCTGTTCCTTTTCTGATTTGGTTGTACAGTTGTATTTGCTTCCGTCTGACAATATAATTTCATCATTTGCCAAAAGCAAATCTTCAAGTTCATACCACCACAAAACCGCATTTTTTTCAGGGAAGTTTGTAGCAGTAAAAATAGTAAACGGCACATTATATTTCTTAAATACCGGTAAAGCTTCAGTGAAATTATCTTTATAGCCGTCATCCATTGTAAAAACAATAAACTTCTTTTTCTGCGGAGTCTGTAAATATTTTTCTATTTCCGAGATTGAAATAATATTAAAACGATTTTTTGTTTGCCTTATAAAGTTATCCAAATATGCCGGCGAAACTTTCATGTTTTCGTTGGGAAATAATTTATTTGGTTCTATATCTGAAACCCGGTGCAACATAAAAACATAACCTGAAGCATTACGAAAATTTATTGCGTAATAAATCGGATAATAAAAGCGTTTAACGATTGACTTTAACCGATTCAAAGTAAAAGGATTATTCTTTTTTCTCATAAAAGACCTCATTTTTTCATATTCGTTTTTATTTACTTCTATAGTATTAGGAAACTGAGAGATACGAACATCAACAGACTGTGATATTTCCTGAAAACTATTTGCCAACATTAAAACAGACAACGGATAATAAATCATCGGTTTGTCGTACAAAGGCAAAATTTGCTTTGAAACTGATTTTGTCAACGGATAAAGCCGCGTCCCCGTTCCTCCGGCGAGAATTATTCCTTTCATTTTGTATCCTTGATAAATTGTTGATATTATCCTTATAACACACCTGCTATATCAAATAACGACATAGCAAAAAAAATTATTTTATTTTTTTATGAGCTGTTCGTATAGTTTAAAAGTTTGTTCGGCAGTTTGTTCCCATGAAAATTTTTTTAATTGTTCACAACCTTTTTCGATAAGTTTATTTTGTAACTCTTTTGATACAATCACAGACTTTATTTTTTCTCTCATATCATCAACATTTAGCGGGTTAAAATAAATCGCAGCATCTCCGCCAATTTCCGGTAAAGAACTTGAATTACTACATACAAGCGGACATTTTGATGCAAAAGCTTCAAGTATCGGAATCCCAAAACCTTCATACATTGATGGAAAAACAAAAACTAATGCGTGAGAATACAAATCTATTAATTCTTTATCACTTGCAGATTTATGAAATACTTTTTCTTGTACCCCCAACTTTTTTAAGAAATTATTTTCCTCAATATCAAATGCAGGTCCTGTACATACAAGATTAAGATTGTATTCACACAACAACGGAGCAACAGCTTGAAGAAAGTTATTAAAATTCTTATAGTTTTTTCTTTGTCCGGTAAACAAGACATAATCTCGTTTTTCTTGAGTTTCTTTTTGTTCCGGAAAAGAATTTCCATGATAAATAACTTTTACTTTTTCAGCACTGATTCTCGGGAAAAACTTTAGCAAATCTTTTTTAGTATTTTCTGAAATTGCTATGATTGCATCAGCAGCTTCAATCATTTTTTTCTTTTTCTGTATTGTATTGTCATGAAAATATTCCGGATACAACTCATGAATCATATCATGCACAGTTATTACCAACTTTGATTTACCTTTTCTAGATAAAATATAAGGTTCGTAATATGTCGGATGTATAATATCAAATTCTTCTGTATTCAATTTATGCAAAACACGGCTTTCATTAAGAAATTTATTAAAATAATAAAAAAATGGAATCCTCTCCCTTATAGATTTTTTGCCCAAATATTTTTCAAAATAATAATTCTTTGAAAAACAAACCGGAATGGAAATATCCGCAGTTTGCATTTGTTCCAAATTAGTTATTAATTCATAAAAATAGCGAGAAATTCCACCATATTTTTGCATTATCAATATCTGATAGTCATATAAAATCTTCATGATTACGTCCTTTTAATTTCTTTTCTCATAAGTATAAAAAACGTTTGTAAAGAACTCGTGAAAGAACTTATTAACAATGTAAATACAGTACCTAATACAATACCACTTATTCCAAAAAAATTAGTTAAATAAATTGATAACGGAATATTTAAAATTCCTTGTACTATACAAACCGACATACTTAATTTTATAGCACCTATTCCATTAAGAAAAGTAGCAAATATATCGTTCCAAGAACTTATTATAATATTTATTCCTAATGATATAATCAGTAATTTAGATATTCTTAATTCATGTCCTATCCAAATCTTAACAATTCCCGGAACCAACAAAATAAAAATGAATACACAAAATATCAGTACCACCTCTAAAATTAATAATTTTCCTAAAGTTTTTTTTATCCATACAAAATCTTTTTGTACATACGCATCTGTAAAACCTACCCAAATCGGAACTAAAATTACTCCTCTCACTACCGTGAATATAGAAAACAATTTATAGACAATATCATAAGGAGTCACATCCGCAGGTCCAAAAAGTTGAGTAATCAATAGATTATCTGTTGTAAATATTACAATAGAAGAAAGCTGCATTATAAAAAAACATACTCCAAGTCCCATTACATCATTTACACGTTCTTTTTTAATGTATCGTAAACTGCAACGAAAATCTTTTTGCTTATAAAAAAAAGTCATTGTCCAAAATATATTACTGATAAATACGGTTGCACCATAAAATAATGACAATAAAAATAGATTACTGTCAGTTGTCTTCATCAAAAATACAAGAATCGGCAAAAATAATATTTGACTTGTTAATTGATTAAAACCGACTTTAGAAGCATCTTGATGTGCATAAAAAATTTGATTACAAATAGCTGTAATAAAATTAATACAAACAAAAAATAAATTTAAACCTATAAGTATAATATAACTTTCTCTATCTAAAATAGTTGAGTTAAACACTTTTTGCCAATCTAAAAATATAGAAGCAAAGAATCCACATATAAATAAAATTAATGAAACTACAAAAATTATAAAATAAGAAGTCGCAATGTATTCTTTAGCTTTTTCTTTATTCCCGACAGCAAAAGCTTCCCCTAGTTTATTCCTAAGTCCATTACCGACTCCCATATCACAACTGGAAATCCAAGACATTATAGATAAAAGAGTCGCCCAAATCCCGTATTTCTCATCACCTAAATATGCAACCATAAAACGGATTTGAATAAATAATAAAAGCATTGATATTGGACGAGTCAATGCGGTAATTCCTATATGCTTTAATATATTGCTACTACGTTTTGACATTATTCATTCCCTCACCTGAATTCTTTTAAACCAATAAGTAAGTTTATAAAAGAATCAACCGCCGATATTTAAATCTTTTATTCCAAGAATTTTTCTGGCAAAGATTTCCATACGAATGGCAAATGAATAACACAGATAAACCGGTAATGAAATCATTTTCAAATCATATTTTAATTTAAAAGTTTCAAGCCATGCTTTTCGTGTTCCAGAGGAAATTCCACCTAACCTAAAATTTGAAATAATTGAATCTACCGAATAAAATGAAACTTTTTTATCTTTAAATCTAAGTAATAACTCATAATCTGCTACAATTTTATATTTCTCATTAAAGAGACCATATTTTTGATAAATTTCGCTAGAGACAAAACAGGTTGGATGATTAATTTGTGCTTCTTGCAAATATTCTGCGTTTCTTCTTTCAACAGTAAACTCTTTATCATTTTTTATTACTTTACAATATCCATAATAAACACCGCTGCCGTGAAGTTTGTATTGTTCTACCATTTTTTTCACAGCATCAAGTTCGTAGTAATCATCACTGTTGATAATTCCCACAAGCTCACCTTTTACTAAAGCAAGTCCTTTATTCATTGCGTTATAAATACCGGAATCTTTTTCCGATACAAGCGTCAATCTGTCACCAAAACGCTCTTTATATTCATCTATTATGGAAAGAGTTTTGTCTGTAGATTTTCCGTCAATAATTATATATTGAATATTTTTATAAGTTTGATTCAGAACTGATTCTATTGTATCACGAATATATTTTTCGCTGTTCCAGCAAACTGTTATTATCGAAACTAAAGGTTCTTGCATTTTTTGTTTCCTCTTAAATTGTTCTTATTTTTTCGTTAGGTATATCATAATTAAAATAAAACTACGATACACTAAATGCTATAAATACTTGTATGTTGATAATAATTAAGAATTAAAAAATAGTTTACTAACTTTCTTTATAGCCATCATCTCATAAAAGCAATTTGATAAAATCTCTTTCCAATGTTAAAAATTATAAAATCATAAGGATGTCAGTTTATGGAATCAATCAATATAAAGGAAGAAAGACTTTCCGGTACTGAATATATCGATTTTTTGAAGCGAACGGATTTAGGTTCTCAATATCCAAAAGAAAGATTTTACCAGCGAATCGAAAAGCTTGTTAAAAATGTTTCTATCAGTTTGGTTGCCCGAAATGAAAATGGCTTAATTGTGGGTGTGCTTTTTGGCTTAACAGATTTTTGTTATTGGCTTTATATTACAGATTTAGGCGTTGACAGAAATTATGAAAAACAAGGAATCGGCTCAAAGTTGATAAAAAAAGCCCATGAAATTGCCGGCGATGAAAAAGATATTGCTGTTTACTTAATTGCAAATGACAACGCAATTCCATTTTATGAAAAGCTGGGAATGAAAAAATCTAAGGACGTAATGGAATACAGTCACATCGAATGGACTGATTTCACAGTGGAGTAGAAAATGAAAGATATTTGTTTTACAAAGGAAAATTCTTGGTTTAGATATCGTACCGGAGCTTTTATTTTAAAAGATGACAAAATGCTTTTTGTAAAATCTAAATTCGGCGGATATTTTTATATGATTGGCGGAGGCGTCAGTCTCGGAGAAACTTCCTTTGATTGTATAGAACGAGAAATTTTGGAAGAAACCGGAATCAATGCAAAAGTTGAAAGACTTGCAGTTGTGACGGAAAACTTTTTCAAAGGTGAAGGCGGTATTCTTGACGGTTTAGATTGCCACACAATCGAGTTTTATTATTTAGTCAAAGTTATTGATGACAGCACTGTTTTTTCAAAAAACGATGACGGCGAAGAATTAGTTTGGATTCCTATTACAGAAATAAAAAATTCTTTTTTTAAGCCGTCTTTCATTCCGGAAAAAATTGATGAAATCATCAATGGCAAAAACATTCTTCATATAATAGAAGAACGAGACAGATGATTTTCATAAATCAGAGGCGACAATGGAAGTAAAATTTTATGACAATACAGATGATAGCCTATTAAAATTTGCTGTCATCATTTCTAAATCAATGGGAAAATGGGTTTTATGTAAACACAAAGAGCGTAATACATACGAAATTCCCGGCGGACACAGAGAAGAAGGCGAGACAATTTTTGAAACAGCAAAAAGAGAACTTGTGGAAGAAACAGGAGCGATTGATTTCGATATAAAACCTATTTGCGTTTATTCCGTAACAGGAAAGACAAGAGTAAATGAAACTGGCGAAGAATCCTTCGGAATGCTCTATTTTGCAAATATATATAGCTTTGAAAAAGAGCTAAAAAGCGAAATTGAAAGAATAGAATTATTTGATGAATTACCCGGTGAATGGACATATCCGTTGATACAACCTTTGTTGATTGCAGAATATATTCAAAGAATGAGTCAGAATGATTAAAATAAAATTTATAATAAACAAGGATGGTATGACATGAAAGATGTTTACGAGTTTTGCCCACAATTTGAAAATGAAAAATACTTGCTTCGCTTAATTGAAGAAAAAGATTTAGAAGATTTGCACAAAGTTTATTCTGACAAAAACGCAGTTCCGTTTTTTAACGGGGACAATTGTCACGGTGACGATTTTTATTACGAGACAATCGAGCGTATGAAGCAAGCTGTCGATTTTTGGATTTTTTCTTACAAAGAAAGATATTTTGTTCGCTGGGTAATTGTTGATAAATCTACAAATCAAGCAATCGGAACAATCGAGCTTTTTCATCGGGATTCAGAAAATGACGCGTTTAATAATTGTGCTTTACTTCGATTGGACTTACAAAGTGATTACGAAAAATCAACAGAAATTGAAAATATTTTGTCATTGATAATCAATCCGACATACGATTTATTTTACGCCGAAAAAATCGCTACAAAATGCTGGCAAAACGAAACCGAACGAAAATCAGCTTTAGAAAAATTAGGTTTTGCTTTAAGTGAACACAACCTTGTAGGCAACGACGGCACAGAATACGGCGACTATTGGGTGAAATAAATGAAGTCCACATCGCAAATTATTCTAATAACAGGTGCAACTCACACGGGGAAAACAGCTCTTGCTCAAAAGTTGCTGGAAAAATATAAGTTTCCCTATCTTTCAATCGACCATTTGAAAATGGGATTATCCGAAGCGGCAACACAACGCTGACTCCAACCAATGCAGATGAAGCTTTGACGAAATATCTTTGGCCCATTGTTCGTGAAATGATAAAAACTGCAATAGAAAATAATCAGAATTTGATTGTGGAAGGTTGCTATATTCCTT
>JAXJQT010000521.1:0-2287 GCA_036311025.1 Spirochaetota bacterium | reverse complement strand
TTTTTGAAGATATTCCGGAATACATTCAAACGCTCAATCGTTTTTTACCGTATTCCGCATTGGGAACGATTTCTGACATCATGCCGTTGAATCAGCACGCCAATCGTCTGATAGTGTCGCTGGGAATCAAGCAAATGAAAACTTCACCCGAGCCGGCGTTGCAGGCGTTGTTTTCGTATCAAAAACTAGATTTGCAATTACTCAACTCTACTGATTTGGCTTGGAAAATCACTCCGGTACTAAACTCTCCCGGGCGAATGGGCGACGCAAGAATTGCAGAGCATTTTATTGACGAGGATTATACTTCGGTAATAAATGATAATCTTGAAAAAATTATCGAAATGAATAATCAACGCCGTATTCAAGCGGATACCGGAGTTGAAATGTTTATTGATAAACTTGATGAAAACGCCGCACAATTCGCAGGACATTTAAACTTTTTTCACAGTCCGCAAATCGGGCGTGGCGTACTGGGAATCACGGCTGCAAAACTTTCACAAGAATCCGGGCGACCTGTGATTGTAGGCGTTACCGACGATGAATATTTTTCCGGCTCAATCAGAGGTGACGTCAGTATTCACCTTGTCGATTTTTTATCAAAAGCTTCAAACCTGCTTGAGGAGTTCGGCGGTCATAAGAATGCAGCCGGCTTTAGAATGAAAATAGAAAATCTTACAGCATTCGAAGATTTTCTTGTAAAAAATGCTGCCGATTGCAGTGTTGCCGTGACAGACGACACACCGGACTTTAAGGTAGACGCACAAATCCCGGTTGCTTATCTTGAACCGGTATTACTCTATAAACAACTTGCCATGCTGGAACCGTTCGGCGAGGAAAATCCTGTTCCGCTGCTTTATACGAACAACTTGCGAATCTTATCCTTTTCTTTTGTGGGAAAAAACAAGGAACACTTAAAAATCACATTTGCCGGTAAGGATAATCAACCTGTTTCGGCGGTTTATTGGGGGAAAGCTCGTTGGTTTGCAGAAAATTGTCATGTTGATAAAAGTTTTAGTGTGTTGTATCGCCTTGAAATTAATAGTTTTCGAGGTTCGGTAACAGTACAAATGAATATTGAAAATATGGAAGAAGAAGTATGACAGGCGGATATATAGTTAATGACTTTTTGTTCAAACAGAAAGACGGAAGTATCGGAAAAATCAAGACATTTTTCTACATAATAAAAGATGAAAAGTACGGCACAATGCTTTTTGATTTAGGCTCTCCATACTATCAACAGGAAGCTCTTGATGAACTTAAAAATAAATTCGGTGTATTGCCGGAGGATGTTCGTTGGGTTTTTATCACGCACATGCATCCGGACCACATAGGATTGCTGGCAAAGTTTCCTAATGCAAAATTTGTTACTTCACGTGCAGAATTGGAGTTTTATTTTAAGCTCGGCAAAAGAATGCTTGAAGGCGGACGAATCGTATATATTTTACGAGAAGCAAGTCCTAATTATAAAATGCGTTATATGAATCCCGAAGATGACGACGATTCATTGCAAGATTGTCTTGAGCAATTTTGGGACAATAAAATGTTTGACTTGCCTTATCTGTGCTACGATGATAACCCGCAAATACCCGATTGTGTCGAAATAATTCCGGCTCCGGGACATTATGTTTTTCCTTTGGCGTATAAGATTAAACGTAAATATCACGACTTCCTTGTTACGGGCGATTCATTCAGCAGCCGTATGGTATTTCAACAAGAACCGGACAGCATGAATAATGAAATGCAAATGTTTCCCAAAGAATACCTTGAAACCAAAGCAAAGTTTTTTCCGTTTGAGGGAATTTTTATGCCGGGCCACGACAGACCTTTTTTCTCAGGTTCACTGAAAAGTATTCGAAAAAACATCTTTGATGTGGACGAAAAGCTATTCTAATGCATTTTCAACTCTATTCTACAGAAAGTAGAGTGAAATAAACTAAAAATCGGTAGCTTTTCACTTACAACCAATGCTAAAATTGACCACAAATCGGAGGTATGAAAAATGAAACTTGGTGAAAAGATTGCACAACTACGTAAAGATAAAAATATGACACAGTCGGAATTGGCTGAAAAAATGTGCATTACCGATAAGGCGGTTTCCAAATGGGAACGTGACATTTCGCATCCGGATGTCAGAACCATCCAAAAGCTTGCACAAATATTTGATGTTTCGATAGAAGAACTTATGGGTGAAGTTACGGAAACAGCAAAAACTGAAAATAAAACTAAAAATCTTATAATGCTGATTTTACGCTGCGTGGGATTTGCATTGGCTGTTGCTGTTTTGGTA
>JAXJQT010000520.1:0-4851 GCA_036311025.1 Spirochaetota bacterium | reverse complement strand
TTAGAATCAGAATTTCAAGCGGCTTCGAAGATTCAAAGTTCTATGCTTCCTATGTGTGAAGAATATATTGCAGGATATGAACTTTCTCATTCCCTCGTTACAGCAACAGAGGTCGGCGGAGATAATTATGATTTCAGACATTGCAGTAAAGGGAACTGGTTTTCTATAGGAGATGTTTCCGGGCACGGTCTTGAAGCCGGTATCATAGCATTGATTGCTCAATCAGCCTTCAATTACGGTATTTATTTATTTGAAAACCTTGAAGAAAACGAGAAATTACCTATTGAAATGTATCAATACGTAAACAAAACAGTTTATTTGTTAAATAAACAAAGAAATAACTCTGATTCTTTTATTACAATGAATTATTTCTTTGAACATAACGGAAAGTTTTACGGTGCAGGTGCTCACGAAAGTCCTTTGATTTATCGTGCAGCTACAGGAGAAGTTGAAGAATTTAAACAACTTACAGGAAATACTTTATTCTTAGGTATTATCGAGGAAATTGATGCTGAGCCTTCATATTGTTCTTTTGAGCTTTATCCTAATGATATTTTGCTTTTGTATACGGACGGACTGATTGAAGCAAAAAATGAGAAAAATGAACAGTTTGATATTCCTAGAGTAAAAGAATTATTAAAGAAAAATGCACATTTACCACTGGCACAAATAAAAGAAAATATTTATGCAGAACTGGAAAGCTTTACAGAAAAAGGCGACAGAGCAAGATACAACGGAAAGTTTGCTGATGATGTAACGGTATTTCTTATAAAAAAGAAAGCATAACCATAAACTATTTATTTTTTAAAGAGCGTATTTCTTTCTTGAAAAAGTTAGAAATACACTTTTTTATATGTTACTTCCTCGATAAAATATAAGTTATTTACTAATAAAAAAATGATATCATTCAGTTTTTAATGAAATAAACTTAGAAAGGAAATACGTTTTTTAAAAAAAGTCTGCATTCCTTAAAATATCGTAAACCCAAATAAAAAAGACTGCCATATTTTTCTGACAGTCTTTGTATTTTTTAATTCTTATTAGCCTTTTACAGCTCCGGCTATCACGCCTTTGATAATGTAACGTTGCATAAACATATAAAAGATTATTACCGGAAGAACTGCGAGTACCAAAGAGGCTAACTCCATTCCAAAATCTCTGGAATAAGCTCCGCGAGTATAATATTGTGCCAATTGAACAGTAACAACTTTTTTAGTAAGTATTATTAATGGTAAAAGAAAGTCATTCCATATCCATAAAACATCTAAAATTGCAATAGTCGAAGTAATCGGAGTCAACAAAGGTAAAACTACAGAGAAAAAAGTTCTGAAACGCCCCGCTCCGTCTAATGCTGCTGACTCTTCTAATTCCATTGGGATTCCTTTTATAAAGCCGTGATACATAAATATTGCCATCGGACAACCTACAGCCATATAAATCAAAACGATTCCGGGAATAGAACCTGCAACTCCAAATATTTTTGCTACTTTTACCATAGGGAACATAATCACCTGAAACGGCACTACCATTGCAAATGTAAAAAATAAAAAGATTATCCAACTAAGTTTAGTTTCGGTACGAACCAGTGCATACGCAGCCATAGAACTTATTAAAATAATTCCTAATACGCTGAAGACTGTAATAAGTAATGTATTCAAAAATACAATAGGAAACTTTGTTAATTTCCATGAGCTACCATAGTTTTTTATAAAGTTTTCGCTTATATTTTGAAAGCTTCCGGTAGATTTTAATAATTGAATCAATTTTGCTTTATCATTTTTCGATATTTTTTCTTTTTTTAAAGTATAAACTCCGTCATAACTTTTATATAAATCTGAACGAATCTTACTTTTTAAGATATCAAATCTGATTTTTTGAATTACTTCCTTATTAAACTCCTGACGTCCTAACTCTTTAGGTAAAGAAAAACCTATTTTTTCTTCTACAAAAGTTATTTCTTTAGACTTTTCTGAATATCTTCGAACATATCGCCCTTCTTTAAAATCATAAAAAGATACAAAAAAATCTCTATTTTCCTTCGATAAACGATTTAATATTGCTCCTTCAAAATGACGTTGCTCCATTTTTTTAGGAATAGATACTGTAAAAGAAGGCAAAGACGCTATATTCATTTGAATTTCAGTATTACTTTTAAAAGAATTAATAAAAGTGAGAATTACCGGAATCAAAAAAAGAAAAGCAACTGCAAAAAGAAATATTTCATACAAGAATATCAATGTTTTTTTTTCTTTCTTTTTAGAAATCATATTTTCTCTCCTTAATACTGAAGTTCTTTTTTCTTCATTATTGACAATTGCACTATTGAAATCCCCATTATTATTAATAATAAGATTATCGCTTGTGCAGTACTGTAACCGACACGTTCATTTTTAAAAGCTTCTTTATAAACATTTAAAACAAAACTTGTAGTTTTATTGGCTCCGTCTGTTAATGCCAGCATTATCTCAAAACACTTTAAACTATTGGTTAAGGTAATAAAGAAAGAAATAGTCATAGACGGTGCTAATAAAGGTAGAGTTATATTTTTAAATCGTTGCCAATTATTGGCTCCGTCGATAGAAGCAACTTCTAAAATATCTGTAGGAATATTTTGTAAACCAGCAAGATAAATTATCATTATATATCCTACACCTTGCCAAACTGATGTCAGAACGACAGCCCAAGGAGCTGTATTTTCATAAACAAGCCAGTTTTTTAAGCCTAATGTTGCAAATCCTTCTCTGAAAATAAAAGACCAAATATATGCAACAATTATTAAACTCACTACATTTGGTAAAAAAAACATAGTTCGCAATGAATTTTTATGTTTGATTTTAGAATCAAGTGCCATTGCCAATAGCAAGCCGATTACATTTATAAGTAACATGTTAAAAAACGTATAAAACAAAGTAAATCCGATTACTTCTTTAAATTTTTCATCATGAAATAATCTTTTATAATTTTTTAATCCGACATTTTTTATATTGCGATAATAAACTTTTTCCAGCGTCTTTTTTATATAAAATCGTTCAAATAGTGAAACGTCATTTTTCAAAATATAAGTACTTTGACGTAATTCATAAAATGAATACAGTCTGTTTTTTTCTTCATTTGAAAGTATCGTAGAACAGCTTGATTGTTCCAAAATTACTCTTGCACATTCGTAAGTTAACTCGTCCAAGTTCTGATTAAGAATGTAATCTTCATTGGAATTTAATGAATAAATGTTTTCAATTGCTTCTTTCCCATTTTTTATCTGTGGTAGAAATTTTTTGCAAAAATCATTTTTATTTATTTCTGTCGGTAGATTTTTGTCTACTAAGAAATTAAATTTTTTTATCGACATTTGAATCGGTATATCTGGTGTTTTACCGTTCCAATTTAAAAAAGAATATTGTACACCAAGAAAAAAAGGCAGTAAAAAAAATATTAGATATAAAACAAAAGCAGGAAGAATAAATAGATAAAAAGCTTTCCCTAACCCTTTGTCTTTATATCCTGAAAAATGTTTCATTAATTACCTCCGTGCTAACAAAAATATTATCTCAATAGTATTTAAAAAAGGGAAGCGTTCAAAATGATTTTCATCATTTTTAAAAATACTTCCCTCTTTTTTTAAAGAAAAAAATACAATATTATTCTAAAGTTTTTTTCCATTCATCATCAAGATATTGAAGTAACTCATCTTTTGTTTTTTGAGCACTAAAATATTCTTGTAAACCATTTTTTGAATTTTCAAAAACAGTTGAAGGCCACATACAGAAAGCCCACGGCATTGTTTTTCCCTCACCTACATATCTTACTAAATCTTGGAACGGTACTTGCATTCCAGATACATCTGCATTTTTCACTGTAGGTAATAATTTGAATTTTTCAACTACTAATTGAACACCTTCTTCAGAAGTCAAGAAATCAAAAAATAATTTTGCTGCTTCTTGATTTTCTTTAGGTGCAGTAGCTGATATTGCCAAAGTAGAATCTGTATCTACATATAATTTTGTCTTAGCTGGGTCATCACTGAATGGGAATGGGAAGAAACCTGCATTTAATGTCGGATTTAATTTCATAGCAGCTCCGTAAGCCCAAAGCCCCTGAACCATCATAGCGTAACTTCCTGAAGCAAAGTTATTTAATGATGAGTTATAATCCATTTCCATAGCCTTGTCTCCGCCGTTAGCCTTGAAGAAATCAAAAACTTCGAACATTTTATCCATTTCTTCACTTGCAAAAGTTCCAGTTCCGGCATTCATCTCAGTCAACCATGTATCAAGTTTATCCCCGATAGAAGCTGTATGTGCCATAGAAATAAAATGTCCTAAAGGCCATGATTCTCTGATTGAAAGAGCAAATGGAGTATATCCGTTATCTGAAACGACTTTACAAACATTTTTTAATTCTGAATAAGTTGTAGGTATTTCCAAACCTAATTTAGCAAATAAATCTTTATTATAAACAACTCCGATTCCTGCCATATCTAAAGGCAATGCATAAAGCTTATCTTCGTAAGTAACAGATTTTTTTGCAGCATTTACAATATTGTTCATGAAAGTTTCATTAGAAAGATCCAATAAAAATCCTTCTTTTGCATATTCAAAAATAGTTGAATATGATTGAAGCATCATAATATCCGGAGCTTCACCACCGAACAATCTGGTTTTTAATACAGTTTGTGCATCATTTGGAATTGTTTCAGTTTCAATAGTAATATTAGGATACAAATTGTGAAATGCTCCTGCAATTTCTTCCATCTCATTTACAATTTCTTGCTTGTAATGAAAAAGGTGCAACGTAATCTTTTTATTCTCTTTTTTACATCCGATACAAATTAAAGATGTCGCCATAAGTAAAGAT
>JAXJQT010000519.1:0-6082 GCA_036311025.1 Spirochaetota bacterium | reverse complement strand
GGATAAGTGTCCGGCACTTATACCTAAAGCAACTATCTAAAACTACAGTTCTTCCAAAATATGTAATAAAAAGCTTTTCATCATCTCCAGTGCTTTGTCTTGAATTGCAAATAAATTATCTTTTTCAGAATGAATATTTCGCCAAACCGTAGGAAGTTGTTTTTCCTGCGTCAAATAATTCTGAGCTTGATAATACGGGATGGCTCCGATGACAGTTCCTGATAAATTAAAAACTTTCACACTCAACATGTCTGTAGACGGCAATTTCAGTTGTACGACCTGAAAGTTATTGCGTTGTGCAACATCAAAAATTTTTTTATTCAGCTCTATATCCGTAATCACATTTCCGCTTTGTGACGCCACATAAACACTGTCCCCTACCCCGGAAAGCTCCATTACAATTATATGCCGTATTCTTTCTTTATCAGGAAATTTATTCAAATACATATAAGAACCGACATGAGGCATAATCAGCTGAAGTTTTTCCGCCGTTATCGACGATGAAAGTGCCCCCAGTAATTCTTCATTATCAGTAAAAACGAAACGTACATTGTATGCAAATGTTCTGTTGCAAATCTGTTTCGCCAAAGCCAACAATACGGCAACGGAAGAAGTATTGTCATTAGCACCTTCATTTGTCTTTAAAGAAATATCATGATGTGCAAAAAAAATAATATCCTGTTTTGTCTCATCATTTGAAGTAAAAAACTCAATATTCTTTTGCCCCGTAGAATATTCTTGAACTACATGATGCACCCCTAATGATGTTAAATATTCCAAAATATACGCTGTTCTGTTTCGTCCACAGGCAACCAAATTGCACAAAATATCTTTTATACTCATAGTTTATTAACGCACTCGTTAAATACTCGTCCTCGGTGAAACTCATTTTGAAATAAACCGAAACTGGTACATCCGGGCGATAACAGCACAATATCAGCAGCTTTTAACTTAGTTACCATATCAGAAAACACCTCTTCTAATGATGAAGCTTCCTTTATATCCTTACGAGACATCACATTCTTAATTTTGTCCGTTCCAGTTCCTTTTAATAAATAAATCATTCTTGGAATATTTTCTATTTCTTTAATACATGAAAAATCAAGATTCTTATCTGTTCCGCCGCCAATCCATACAAGCGATTGGGAATCTATACTTTTTACCGCACACACCGCAGCTTCCGGAATCGTTGCGGTAGTATCATTGATAAAAGTTACGTTATTCCATTCTCTGATTTTTTCCATTCTGAAAGGTACGCCGTGAAAATTTTCAATTCCTTTTGACAATGTTTTTTTATCTATACCTAATGCTAAATGACACAATGCAGCCGCTGCCAATAAATTATTGCGAATATGTTCACCGGGGACTTGGATTTTATCATCTTCAAACAATGCATTCTCACCGCAGAACCCAATTCCTTTATCAAAATAAACATCCGCACCGTCACCCTTTTCTCCGAAGCAAAGTATTTTTTGACCGTTACAAAACAATTCTTTCTTTATGTAAGAATCACTTACTGGAATTAAAAGCAAATCGTTTTCCTTCTGATATTTTGAGATAATCAATTTATCAACAAGATACTTCTGCATTGAATTATAATAATTTTGATGGTCATGCATAAGGTTAGTAAAAATAACATACGGAAATCTGACATTCGCTTTTGCCAATTCTAAATCTCGTAACTGCCAACTTGACAGCTCCAATATAACTAAAGACTCTTCATCCAATTCTTCCAAAAACGACAAAGGCGAAATCGAAATATTTCCTCCCAGAAAACAATTTTCTGTATACACACTTAAAATAGAATACAGCACAGAAACTGTAGTCGATTTTCCCTTACTTCCCGTCACGGCAAACAATTTCTCCGTTGGACAAATCTCCATAAATATAGACAAATCGCTTAAAATTTCCGCACCGTTATCAATCGCTGCTTTTATATATTCGTTTTCAGGTGAAACCGCCGGCCCTTTTACAACAATATCAGCTTCGACAAAATCATCTATATTATGCTTGCCCAAAACATACGTCACGTCACCGCCGAGATTTTCCAATTCGGCAATAGACGCAGATAATTCCGTTTCAGTTTTTAAATCGGTAATTTTTATCGGAATTGCGTGCTTTATAAAAAAACTTGCTATTCCTGTTCCGCCCTTATTTAAACCAAGCCCTTGTATCAAAATCTTTTTATCTTTTATTCGTTCTAAAAATCTATTTAATCTATCATTCATCGCTGTACTCCTAAGATTGATTTTCTTCTATATCACAATTTTAAGTAACTGACCATAATTCAATAAAACTAGACAAAGAATATAAATAATGTTACGTTATCGAACTACTAAAAGGTAAAAAAAAGGCAAGATTATGGATATAAAATCAACTATCGAGGAAGTAAAAGGCTTCCCTAAAGAAATTGCTGAAATTGCACAAGAACTTGATAATGCGAAAAAAATAATCATTTTCGGACATAAAAATCCGGATATGGACTGTATCGGTTCACAAGTTTCATTGGCGTTGGCTATGCGTGAACGTGGTAAAGAAGTCATTATTTATTCCAACGGCCCTTTTCATAGTTATATGGCTGATTATGAAAAGCTATATACAAATAAAGTTGAAAATATTGATGACATAGATTTATTTGTAGTCGTAGATACATCATCTCTCAACCGTATAGATGTTGATTTTGAATTGCCTTTTGAAAAAGTAATCGTCTTAGATCATCACGTTACAAACGAAAATTTCGGTAAAATCAATTACATTGATTCTGAATTAATCTCGGCTACTGAAATCATTTTTATGTTACTTGTTTACATGGATTATTCATTCGAGAATAATAAAACTGTTGTGCAAATATTATTAGACGGAATATTATCCGATAACGGTTACTATAAACACATCAGAACAGACAAATATATGTCTTTGATTTTTACATACTTGCTCATTTCTAAAGGTGCAAACCCGAAAGAAACTTACGATAAAATGTATGTTAATAACAATATAAATGAAATAAAACTACTGGGAAAACTTCTTGATAGAATAGAATCATTAAAAGACGGTCAGATTATTTATACATATCAAACTGATAATGATGAGAACGAAGCTAATGCAGCCGTAAGTTCGGCGTTGTTATTTCAACAACTGACTTCTATCAAATCAGGAAAAATCTTTCTTTATTTCAAAGTTAATACTACAGAAAACAAAGTCATAATCAGTATGCGTTGTGCCCCAAACTATGATATCGGTTGTATTTGTAATGCATTCGGCGGAGGCGGGCACAAAGTTGCTGCCGGTGCTACAATTTCCGGAGATTATGAAACTGTTAAAAAAGAAGTTTTGAATAAAATCTTAGAAGTGTATTTTTCATAAACGGTCGCATTCAATGAAGAAATTATTTATTGATAATGTTTTGGATTTAGATTCTTCAGCTTTTATAGACGGTGATGACTATCAACATCTTACTCGTTCTTTGAGGATTCGTATCGGTGAGAAATTTGTTGTTGAAGATTCATCGGGAAAAGAATATTTTTGCGAAGTCATTATGATAAATTCAAAAGTCGTCGAAATGAAACCTATTTCTCTTTTTGAAAGAGAAAAGATTAAGAATTTTGAAATGACACTTTATTTCCCGCTTTTAAAAGGTGACAGAAGCGAGTTAATACTGCAAAAAGCTACTGAAATCGGAGTAGATAATTTTATTCCCGTAATTACAAAAAATACAGTCATACAATTAGATAAACAAAATAATAAATTGAAACGCTGGCAAACTATTTTAAAAGAAGCAGCCATGCAATCCGGACGAAAAGGGATTCCAAGTATAAAACCGGCAGTTAAGTTGAATGAAATCTCGACATTGGCATCAAATGAATGCGGTTTCATGGGGAATTTTGACGGAATTCAATGGAAATCTATGGATAAAAACTTTGCCGGTATAAAAAATATTGCAATCATCATGGGACCTGAAGGAGATTTTACTCCAGATGAGATTCTTACCCTCAAGGATAAAGGGTTTACAGCTATAAACTTTTGCGACAACATTCTGCGAAGTGAAACAGCTTGCATATTTTTTGTGTCTGTATTGTCAATGTTTCAATAATCAGGAGTATTAAATGCCACGATTAAAGCTTCTCGGAGTAAATGTAGATATAATGGAAGAAGATGAAATGATGCAAGAAATTTATCGTCTTTCAAAAGAAGATTATCCTGCCAGAATAGTCCTTTTAGATAAACATTTATTGATAAGTGCCAAACTTCATAAAGAACTTTTCAATATTATAAACAGTGCTGATTTAGTTATTCCTGTTTCAAAAAGTATTAAGCGTGGATTAAATTTCTTGAGTAAAAAATTTTACTCTGTATTACCGGCATATCGTCAACCTATTTTGACTCCTTTTTCTTTTGCAATTCACCTGCTTTCATATTTTACGGAAACCGAACAAAGCGTATATTTACTGGGAGGTTCCAAAAAATTAATTAAAGGTGCTGAAAAAAACGTTAAAGATTCATATCCGGGTATAAAATTAATGGGAGTTTATCATACAAAATACAAAAAAGATTTTGAACAAAAACTACTTACTTCAATTTACAAGATTGCTCCGAATTTATTATTAATCAGCAAAAAAAGTCCAAAAGCAGAATATTGGCTTTCAAAACAAAAATCAAAATTACCAAACGGAGTTTCTGTAGTCATAGAAGATTTTATCTATGAGATAGGAGAAAAAATCATAAAACCAACCGACAGAGTCAAATATGCTATCGGTAAAAAAATAAAAAATTTCTTCTCTTTCCCATCAGCCATGTTCCGTCATTTTTTATTTACGCTCTATTTGTTTAACTACAAGTTATTCAACCTAGAATACAAAGTTAAAAAAGAGAAAATCAAAGTAAAAAAAGAAAAGAAAGAAAAACACAAAAAGGAAAAAGTAAAATTCCCAAAAGAAGATAAAAACAGAAAAATCAGTGTTTCCAAAAAGAAAAAATAATAGTTTCAAACGACAATATCAAAACCATCCCTTTCGGTTTTATCATTTGCCTGCGGTATATTTTTTTGTTTAGCAATAAAAAAAGGACATTCCCTACCGATAGAATCCTTGACTATCTTGTAGGGAATAATCCCGTTGCATTTTAATTGCCATTTTTGGCATAAATAAATAAACGAATTATTAGGACTCAAACTACGTTTTAAAAAATCACAGTCATAACATGAACGACGTTTTTCTTCATTTCTCATTTGAATACTTTTTAGCAATCGATTCGTAATAAGCAATGCATTTTCTCACATATTCTCGCTTTTCTGAATATGAACCGTAGAAAAATGAACGCTTAAAACCATAAACAACAATATCTTTAAACATCTTTTCTGAAATATTAAAATTATCAGTCATTAATTTTAATTCTTTGCAAACACTGGTATTGGAAACCAAACGATTATCCGTACAAACTGAAACAGAAAGACGTTTATCTAACATTTGAGAAAGGGAATGTTCTTTTATATTTTTCAATTCCGGCATTGTTTGCAAATTACTTGTAAGACATATTTCAATCGTAATTCGAGAATCAGCAAGAAAATTGACTAATCCGGATATATAAGACTTTTTATCAGTAATCGATGTGTCTATTATTTTATCTTCTCTAAAAAGCTGTAATCCATGTCCTATTCTATCTGCATGACACGACGTTAATGCCGAGAAAATTGATTCCGGCCCGGACGCTTCACCCGCATGAACTGTTTTATGCAAAAAGTGTTTATGAACATAATCATAAGATTGTTTATGTTCGTCAGCCGGATGCCCCCATTCGCTGCCGGCTATATCAAAACCGACAATAGGAATATCAGACTCATCTCTTAACTTCACAGTAGCTTTTGCTAACTCCAAAGATGCTAAACTTATACATTCACGCTCAGACGAATATTTGTGCATATCAAAAAAATTCTTATAATAAGATGAAAAATTCGCATTACAATATCTCATTGCACAAACAATCAACCCATAGCGAAATTCCGGTTGCGTACTGGGAATACTTTTATTGATTTCTGTCGCAGCTTTTCTCATTCCACGGTCTATACTTTTGACAACATCTTCAAAAG
>JAXJQT010000518.1:0-5964 GCA_036311025.1 Spirochaetota bacterium | reverse complement strand
TTTAACTTTCCTCCTTGGTGCTTTGCAATAGACTTGAACAATCTTATTGTACACTTTTGAGGAAAGTTTTTTTGCTATAAGCTTTTGTCGCACACCCGCATAGCGGGTGGTTTATTGTGAAAATATTTCGCTTCGCTCCATCTTTTCACGGGCTCACGAGCCCATAAAAGAAAAAAAGACTTAGTCTTACTTTTTGCACGACTAAGTCTTTATGTTATCATTTATTTTATTTACATTTTATCAAGAGCATCGATTCCTAACATTTCTAATCCTGATGTCAACACATACTGTACGGCTTTGGTAATCATCAAACGTACATCTTTTTCATTTTGATTATCAGCCGTAACAATTGGCAACTCGTGATACATTTTACTGTACAGACGTACCAAATCATACAAGTAGCTACAGATTTCCAACGGAGAATACTCTGCTGCTGCTTGTGATATTGCACGTTCAAATTGCATCAATTTTGATACAACCTGCCATTCTTCATCTCTGAAAGAATAATCTTTTAATATTTCAAAATCAAAACTAACATCCCCTGCTTTTTTCAGTAAAGAATTAATTCTGGCAGTAGTATATTGCAAATAAGGACCTGTATTTCCGTCAAAACTGATTGATTTTTTTGGATCAAACATTACATCTTTTCCGGTATTAAAGTTTAAAAGATAGTATTTTAATGCTCCCAAACTGATTTTACGTGCAGTTTCTTGTTTTTCATCATCTGTCCAATCAGGATGTTTCTCACAAACAACTTCATAAGAAAGCTGTTGCAGCTCTTCCATTAAATTATCAGCATCTACAACTTTTCCTTCACGGCTTTTCATTTTTCCTTCAGGAAGATTTACCATTCCGTAACTTAAATGATAGCACTTGTCAGCCCATTTGTAGCCTAACTTTTTCATAATGGCAAACAATGTCTGAAAGTGATAAATCTGCTCTGAACCGACAACATAAATCATTCTGTCAAAACCAAAAAGCTCTTGGCGTTTTACAAGAGTCCCTATGTCCTGTGTGATATAAATACTTGTTCCGTCTCCACGCAAAACTATCTTTTTATCAAGTCCCACATCTTCATTATTTATCCAAACGCTGTTATCTTCTTTTTCCTTGTAAAAAACACCTTTATCCAAACCTTGTTGAACAATGTCTTTTCCTAGAATATAAGTTTCGCTTTCACGCTGTACACAATCAAAACTGATTCCCATTTTCTTATAAGTTTCTTCTATTCCGCCGATAGCCCAATCGTTCATTTTTTCCCACAATGCTCGTACTTCCGGATCTTTGGCTTCCCATTTTATAAGCATTTCTTGAGCTTCTTTATTAAGATTAGCATCTTTATCAGCTTCTATCGCAAACTTCACATAAAAGTCTCCGACTACATGATCGCTTTTTTTATTTAAACTTTCCGGTGTACAATTATCTCCGAACTTTTGATATGCAAGCATTGACTTACAAATATGAACACCTCTGTCGTTAATAAGATTCACTTTTGTAACATCGAATCCGGCTTTTTTATAGATTCTTGCGATACTGTCACCTAAAACATTATTTCGACAATGTCCCAAATGAAGCGGTTTATTTGTATTAGGACATGAAAACTCTATTAACACTTTTTCATTCTTTGCGTCTAAAGTTCCTACATTCTCTTTTTTTTCAAGAGTTTCACTTAATACCGCTTTTGATAAAATCCCACGATTTAAAAACACATTTAAATACGGACCTTTTATTTCACTCTTAGCAATAAGTTCACAATCTACAAGTTTATTTTGGATTTCTTGGGCAATCTTAGGTGGAGCCATGTGAAGTTCTTTTGCATATTTAAACATAGGAAACGCTAAATCTCCCAGTTCCTGTTGCGGCGGAATCTCTGTTACAAGTTCCGGTAATGCCGAAGTTTCTTTGCCGGCTATTTCTCCTATTATAGAAACAATTTTTTCTTTTACTTGTTTTATAAAATCTTCACTTTTCATAGTTGCCTCTTATGGTTTAATTAATTGATGTTTCGTTATACTGAAAATGCGTTATTTTGTCAAAAAAGGCATACTTGTAAATGAATTAAAGTTGTTATATAAATGCACAAGTTTTTTTCAAATAGGGGAGGTTATTATTCTTTATGAAAAAGTCTTTTTTATTACTCTTAATTATTTTTAACTTGTCTGCGTTGACAGCACAAACAGCAGCAGAAAAAGCAAGAATAAAAAGAAACAACGACTGGAAAGCTTATTTGCAAACAACTGATAAAACTTTTAAGACTAAAGATGAAGCCGTTGCATTTCATTTTATGCGATTCGAAGGATACACTCCCGGTAATGACTATGAATACGTAAAAAACGATATTTCAAAAAAATACCGTATCGAAAAATATGACGAAGTAAAAATCCCCGTAAGCGACAAATTAAAACTTGACGGTTGGTTTATTCCCGTAGAAAATGCCAAAGGGACATTGATTATTGTTCCGGGATACAGTTCCGACTTGTCATTCGGACTTTATCAATCTCGTTTTTTACTAAATGCCGGTTACCAACTTTTAGTTTACAATCCGAGAATGTGGAATTACGCAAAGAAACCTAAAAAATTTGTTAATTCATTAGAAAAAGATTTGCAGGACATAGGCGATATAATCACTTTTCTTTCTGCTCGTTCTGATGTTGATGCAAATAAAATCGGTATATTCGGTTTTTCATACGGAGCATTAAGAGCTGTTTTAGCCGGAGCAAGATACGAACAATTAAAAGTCGTATTAGAAGATGCCGCTCCCAAAGATAAAATCTGGGATGATTTAGATGAAAAATCAATCGAAATTATAAAAAATAAATCCGGAGTAAATCCTACTGACGACATTTATCGTGCAAACGTTGTCGCTCAAAAAATTTCTCCGAGACCTTTATTAATCTTACACGGCGGAAAAGACCAATCCGTAGATATTAAAAACAGTGAAGAAATCTTTGCAAATGCCCTTGAACCAAAAGAATTTCATATTTTCCCTAAGTCTGCACACTGCTTGGGAATGGTTCAAAGCGACAAAGCTGAATATATAAAAGTAGTAACTGATTTTTTAGACAAATATCTGGCAAAATAAAATATTCAATTTACATAATTAAAGGAGATAATAGATGGTAGAATTATTAGCACCGGCAGGAAATTTTGAAAAATTGAAAGTCGCTTTTCATTATGGAGCAGATGCAGTTTATGCAGGACTTGATAAATTATCGCTTCGTGCAAATGCTGATAATTTTACACGTGAAGAACTTGCCGAAGCTGTGAAATATACGCATGAAATCGGGAAAAAAATCTACATTGCTCTAAATATTTATTTTATGCCGGAACATACAGAACGAATTATCGATGCATTGACTTTCCTTGCAAAAATAAAACCGGACGGAATGATTATTTCCGACATGGGAGTTTTCTATTTAGCAAAAAAATACGCTCCGGAAATTCCTGTACATATCAGTACACAAGCAAATTGTACAAATCAATATGCCGCTACAATGTATTCTTCAATTGGTGCAAATCGTGTCGTTTTAGCACGAGAAGTCGATATTGAAGGCATTAAAGAAATCCGTAAAGAATTACCGTCGTTGGAACTGGAAGCATTTATTCACGGAGCCATGTGTATTGCATATTCCGGACGATGTTTACTTTCATCTTATATGACAACCAAAGGACTGGGTACTCAAAAAGAAGACGGAACAAGATCGGCAAATCAAGGTGATTGTGCACATTCCTGCCGTTGGGAGTTCTTTTTAAAAGAAAAAACTCGTGAAAATGACACTTTCGACGTATCTGCAGATGAAAACGGTACATACATATTGTCCTCAAAAGACATTTGCATGGTAGAACATGTAAAAGACTTAATCGATGCCGGCGTCTCAAGTTTTAAAATCGAAGGCAGAATGAAATCTATTCTTTATATTTCAAGTATTGTACGTGCATATAGATATGTCATCGATTGTATTTTATCCGGAAAATCACTTGATAAAATGGAACAAGTTTACCATGAACTGGATGTTGTCTCTCATCGCGAGTTTTCAACAGGATTTTTCTATAAAAAACCTTGGCTTGATGCAAATATTGCAAGTTCTGCAGAATACAAACGTAATACAAGACTTGCTGCAATGGTTTTATCAACCGATGAAAAAGTTAATCTTAAAATTTACAATAAGATAACTCCAAACGATAAACTTGTATTAATCGGAAAAAATATGAAAACCGTTCCTTTGGGAAATATTCAATTTTTCGACAAACACGGAAATCCGGCTACAGAAGCTAAACATACAGAACCTTTTTCTGCAATTTTATACGATACCAACGGTAATATTATAAAACCGGAAGAAATGGATATATTGCGAATGGAATCAAACTTTTAATCTTATTATTTGCAATTCAGTAAATAAGTAAGTTCTATTTCTTTAGTCAGCGGAATAATGCAATCTCTATAAAATGAAACTGCAACTTCCGGATTAAAATCGGGATTTACAAAATTAAATCTCGCCGCTTTTTCTTTTATTCGTACAAGTATTTTTTGTTCTACTTCTGCATTTGTCAGCTGATTGTTTATTTCTTTTATATCGTTGTCATTTGCCAATTTTTTATAAAGCTCCGGCTTTGCTTGAAACTTTGCTTGTGCAACAGATATTCCTAAAAGAAGGCGTTCAGTTACCAATGACAAAAGATTCAAATCTTTTGCTAAAATCGAAGATTCTGCTAAATCTTTATTTGCACAATTTTCAAAAAGAATTTTTGAAAAATAAAAAGAAAATAGCTTTTCTTCTACATCTTCAAAAGTTTCTTGTTTTACAAAAAATTTTAATTTCAATTTATTATATTCTTTCCAAAAATTTTTAAACTTATGCATAAAAACAGAGTCATACCGATAAATTATTCGTTCCGCCAATGCAAAAATTATCGAAATTTCCATATCTTCAAGCTTCTCACGAATCAATACAAGTATGTCTTGTTGCATAATTATTTCCTTTACTAAAAAATAATTTGACATATAAAAAATGTCTTTTATAATTCGAAAAATATTTATATCAAAAAACAGGTTTCTATGAAAAGCAATTTATTTCTATCGTTATTTATATTTTTATGTATTCTTTGTTGTAAAAACACTCCTAAAGAAGTTGTTACGGAAAAAGAAAAAACAATTGATATTGATACAACTACCAACGTTATGATAAAAGAAGAAGCTACGGTAAGTATTGAATCTACGCTTGAAAATAAAAGCGTAAATATTCCGCAGACAAAAGTTTTAGAAGTTGTAATACAAAAAGACGAACAAAATCCCCCCAAACAACTTCCCGATATTGAAATCCTGCCAGATGAGCCAAAAGTTGATTCTCGTTTAAAATTTAAACTGGAAGAAATTAATTCTGATGAGTTGGATTCTAAAATCTGTGGACTTTTTGAAACTATTGAAGAAAAAATTTTAGCCGGTGATTTTGACGGATGGTACAACAGTTTAAGTATAAATTATCGTTCTTTTATCGAAAATCCGGATGAACTATTAAAAATGTCAAAAAAATCGGGTTATTTAAAAAGAAAAAAAATTGTTTTACGTACGGCTGAAGATTATTTTACTTATATAGTTATTCCTTCTCGTGAAGGAGTTGCTTTAAAATATGTAGATTTCCAACAAATTGATGAAAAAAATATTAAAGTAAATTGTATGCTTGACGATAAGCACAATTTTGTTTATGATTTTGTCTACGAAAAAGAGTCGTGGAAACTAGACAAAAAGTAATGTTCATTATTAAAAATTTTTAACAAAATCTTAATTAATAAAGAGGAAACAAAGAAATGAAAAGAACAATTTTAGTTTTTATTTGTACTATACTTACTTTCAGTGTGTTTAATACTTTTGCAAGTACACCGGAAGAAGAATTATTGTCAAGAAAAGAACAAAAATTGAAAAATTATCTTTCAGAAGTAAAAGCTGGAGATAGAACTTCTAAAGAA
>JAXJQT010000517.1:0-5298 GCA_036311025.1 Spirochaetota bacterium | reverse complement strand
CATGTTCCTAATAATCCTAGAAAAGAAACAGTGATAAATGCATTTTTATTATTAATGAAAAGAAACGGAATAATGCCGAAAACTACAGCTAATGCCATGTAAGGTGCATCAAATTTGAAAGTCAAATTTTCAAGAAAATACGCAGATAATCCAATCGGTAAAGTTGCTATACAAGATAGCCATGTCAATTTTCCTTTAGTTACCGTATAGGCAAAAACAAAAGCTCCGAAAGCTAAAACCAAACATGCTAGAATTTGCGGTAAAGGTGAAATATCCATCAAACTGGGACTTGCATGAACAAAAACAGCCAATGCTCCGGAAAGAAATCTACTCCAATTATCAAGATGATTATATCCTTGAGCAGCACGCCCCATATCATCAATATAACTATGATTTGCTCTGATTATTGTAAATATAGCAACTGTAAATATTGCAAATATAAAAATAAAAAAACGACGATTTTTCTTTGTAATGATACTTTCTAAAACTTCTGCGAATTGAGTTTTTATATCTTTAAAAATAATTAAACCGAACTTTGTATATACAAAAAGAATCACTGTTAAAATAAGAAATATTATCATGGAAGAGAATATTCTTAATCTTGGCATCCACCATGTTGCATCTAGTTGTCTTCCCAAATAAGAACAACCTAAATTAATTATAAAATTTTGAAAAAAAGGAAATAATCCTATTATTGAAAGTAGCAATATTGGAATTGCTAAAAACATAAATATACGTTTTGATAAAAAATTATTTTTCATTTAATTCTCCTTAATAAAAAATATATCTGATAATTTTATATTGTTTAAAATTGTGTCTTCCCTCACAATTCTCAAAAACTGTTAAAAAGTTCGCCGACATCGAGATTTCCGATTTTGTCGATTTTGATGTATTTCTTTTTCAGTTTGCTTTTGGCAAAAGAAAATTCGTCATGAATGGAGCCGTTTCTGATAGCGATGTCGGCTTCTATCAATGCCGAAAGTTCGTCGGCTGCTTTTACGAGGTTGCCGTCTCTGGGATCGAACTTGTCGTCATTATATAATGAATTGATTTCATCGGTAGACGAGGCTTTCATTTGTCCGTTATCAAAAATGTAATCATTGAATTCTGTTTCAGTATACAAACGAATTTCATTTTGGAGATTTTCCGGCAAGAGCGGATAAACGATTGCTTGCATTTGTTCCTTTTCGCATTCTTTTATCAGGTCTCCCAGTCCTTCAACGGAGTTTTTTACCGGCGAAATAATGTCACGAGTCAAAACTTCGGGCAAATCATGAAAAAGCCCGGTGAAAGTGTTGTTATAACAGCGTTTCGGACTGCCGCCTTGCAATAGGGTAACAGATAAGATGTAAATGCGACAAATACGGAATGACTCAAAACCGAGGTTTTCGGGGAACGCATTAAGTTAGACCAGCGGATTTGAAAACGAAGCTGTCCGCAAAGATTAACGAACTTTTTGTACGAGGTAAAAAGTGCGACTTCTTGGATTCCTCGCAAGTCATAGCATTTTTCCATTTGCTGTTCGAACCATTCTTTTATAAAGAAATTATCATAACCGTCCGGATTTACTTTTTCCAGTATTTGAAATTCCCACATCGAAGAATATACATGTGCGGCGTGGATTATTTTTTTGCAAACATCGGTCGCAGGCAATGCAAAATATTCTTTGTATCTTTTTACAAAATCATCGCCGAGTGGATGTAAAATCGGTTCTAATTGTGAAAACACCCAATCGTTAAACTCTTCCATTTTTTGAGTATTCTGACGGACTTTATCAATGACTGTCGGCTTTATATCGGTTACAATCATTCTTTGTAAATATTCGAAAATAGAACCTTCGATGATTCTTATCCAGTCGATGGAAGTGACTTTTTCTTCCAGTTTCGCAAATAGGTAAGTAATCATAAACTTGTGAGCCTGTTTGTCCATTTCTATAAACGGAATAGGTCGCAGTTTGTCGTTCCAACGTTGCATATATGCAAGGTCAAAAAGTTTCATGAAGAAATCTTTGTTTATCATTTTATTTCTCCGTTGCGTTTTCCGTTTGACGAAGAGATTTTTTTACCGAACTGAAAAAAGCTCCTAAATAAACGCAAGCTACAATCACGCCGGCATTAAAAACACATTCGAGCAATATAGAAATTATCAAAGGAATAAAAAAGAATGTTCTGATTAACAGAAGTTCTGAAATTATCAAAGCAAAAATCAAGACTGTCGGCAATAATCTTAAAACTAAAATATGTTTGATAAACTTATGAACGCTCTTGTATTGCTTGTAACATTTATAAAAATTGCGGATTGTCAATATTGCCAAAAAAACGGCAACTAAACAAATGACAACTATACTGTAAACTTGCGGAAAATGTTCGGATAAATAATAAACCGGCAAAATGAATGCGACTGACAGCAAAAAGAAAACACCGGCAAATGTAAATATAACAGAAAAGATTGTTTTTATTTTTCTTGAAACTTTTTCCATAATTGAAAAGACCCTCCGAAATCTTGAAATGTTTATAACTGTAAACACTGCGATTGTCAAATGTAAGAAAAGCGGCTTGAATCGCTTGTGTGTTTGTATGAATGAAGGTATTAATGTAAAAAAGAATAATAAAGTTACATAAATTGTTTATAATAGGCAAGTTTATAAAAAAATAAAAAAGATTTTGGAGGACAGAACGTGTCAAACGATTTTATTGCGAAGATTATCGCATTCGTTTTATATCTTGGCTTTATGATTTTTTTAGGCTTAAGATATGCAAAGAAAAACAATTCTTCGTCTGATTTCTTCTTAGGCGGAAGAAAAATCGGACCGTGGATGACGGCTTTAAGTGCCGAAGCTTCCGATATGTCCGGTTGGCTTTTGATGGGATTGCCCGGTCTTGCTTATTTAGGCGGAATGAAAGAAGCAACTTGGACGGCAATCGGTTTGATTGCAGGTACATATTTAAACTGGTTGATTGTAGCCAAACCGCTTCGTAAATGTACCGTTGCTTTCGGTGATTCCATTACGATTCCCGAATTTTTAACAAACAGATTCAAGGACAAATCACGCATTTTATCTGCAATTTCCGTAATATTAATAGTTTTCTTTTTTACTATTTATACAGCATCCGGATTTGTTGCCTGTGCAAAATTATTCAATTCCGTATTCGGACTTGATTACCACGTCGGATTGATTATCGGTTTGGTAGTAATTTTGGCGTATACAATTCTCGGCGGTTACCTTGCTGTTTGTGCTACAGATTTTATTCAAGGTTCATTGATGTTTGCAGCATTGATTATTACGGGAGTTATTATGATTGTAACTCTCGGCGGTCCGATTGAAGCTTTTGCAAAAGTTTCTGAATTCGGAGCTGCTGCCATGAGAGGTGATTTCGGCAACGCAATGAAAGAGAAATTCTCGGCAAATCAAAATTACGGTGTTATGTCTATAATTTCTGCACTTGTTTGGGGATTGGGATATTTCGGAATGCCGCATATTTTAGTTCGTTTTATGGGGATTCGCTCTACAAAAGATATTAAGCTTTCAAGAAGAATTGCTACTGTGTGGGTTGTAATTGCTTTTATTGCTACACTTATCGTAGGTTCACTCGGAACTGTTTATTTAAAAGGCGTATTGGCAAACGGAGTGTTGGAACCGAATGCGGCAGAAACAGTTTTCAGTGTTTCGTTGCAGGTAATGTTCCCTGCATTTATAGCGGGAATCTTCCTTTGTGCTATTTTGGCTGCTGCAATGAGTACGGCGGATTCTCAGCTTTTGGTTGCATCTTCAGCATTCAGTCAAGACGTTTTTAAAGGATTGATAAAAAAAGATGCTTCTGAAAAAACTGTATTGAATGTAAGTCGTATAACAGTTTTGGTTATTGCGGCAATCGCATTTGCTCTTTCTGTTAATCCAAACAGTTCAATCTTCTCACTCGTAAGTTATGCATGGGCTGGTTTCGGTGCTACATTCGGTCCGATTATACTTCTTGCATTATTTTGGAGAGGAACTACTCGCAACGGAGCAATTGCAGGTTTGATAAGCGGCGGAATTACCGTAGTTACTTGGCACAATCTTAAAGGCGGAATCTTTAATGTTTACGAAATTCTGCCGGGCTTCATTGTTTGTTTGATTTTCACTGTAGTCTTTAGTTTATTACAAAAAAATAAAGACCCGGAAATGCTTGCAGAATTTGATGCTTATAAAAAAATGTCAGATATTGATTGTTAATTATTAAATTATAAAGACTGTTTGTTTTTTTTACAGGCAGTCTTTTTTATTTTTTTAAGAGGGTAGTTTTATGAAAAGTTTTTTTAAACTTGTATTGGTAACATTTTTTATTTTGACGGCTTTTCCGTTTTTTTCACAGGAGGGGAAAATGGAATCATTCAGACATTCAAGCGAGACTTATACTTTGATGAAAAAGCGTAGAATTTTTGTTTATTTACCGAAGGCATATTTCCTTGCAAAAAATGAAAATAAAAAGTTTCCGGTTTTGTATATGTTTGACGGACAAAATCTTTGGGATAATAAGTCGTCGGCATGGGGCGGCTGGAAAGTAGAAACGGCTATGGAAAAGCTTGTCAAAAAAAGAAAAATGCCGCCTTGTATTATAGTAGGGCTTTCGTGTTCGGCATACAGAACTCAAGAATACGCCGGTTGGTGTAATCAATTGCCTCCGGGAGAAAAAATCACAGATCCGGAAGAATTTAAGCAATATGCTCAAGAACATCGTTTGATGGTAGTAAATGAGATTATTCCGTTAATTGAAAGTAAATATCGAGCTATACCGGAGCGAAATGCTCGTGTGATTGCAGGAAGCAGCTACGGTGCATTTGTGGCGGCTCATTTTGCAGCCATGCATCCCGATGTTTTTTGCGGTGCGGGGCTATTTTCCGGCGGCAGTACGGGATATGAACAGATAATCTCAGAGGACGGATTTGAGTTCAAGCCGGAAAACAAAGTGAGGTTTTATATTGACTGCGGAAACGGAGATTATTTAGAAAAGATTTTACTTCCGGGAACAAAGAAATTAAAAGATTATTTACTTGATAAGGGCTACAAAACGGCAAAATCGGCAAAAGATTCAAAGGCTGATTTGCTTTATCAGGAATGCGAAGGTGAACCGCACAACGAAGCTGCTTGGGCGAAAAGAGTTCCGGCATTTTTAGAGTTTATGTTTTGATTTGCGGTACAGGGGAAAATTGCAAATAACAATTGACCAAATCGAGCAATAATAATAAAAGACATGCATATTTTAAGGAGTTGATTACAATGAAAAAACTTGTTCCAATTACATTATTAACCGGATATTT
>JAXJQT010000516.1:0-4735 GCA_036311025.1 Spirochaetota bacterium | reverse complement strand
ATGCTGAATAGTGAATTGAACAATTTATTTTGTTAAAAAGAGGAACTGACATTCTTACTAAGGTAGGAATGTCAGTTTTTTTTATGCCCGGAGGATGAGATATTTCATATGCTCATCATTGTTCGCTTGTGCTGTGAACTCACCATGGCTTGCTCGGTAAAACGTATAGAATAAACAAAAAGACCGGAATGTTTTTGAAAACAAACCGGTCTTTTTTTACGGCATATTAATGTTTATCAGGATTAATTCCTTTATCCTTTAAATTCTTTTTAGCCTGTGTAATCTTTTCATGCATACGTGTAGACTGTAAGTAGAAAATTTCCAGCTGTGCCTGAACTACTTGAGTAAACGGATTACCGTCAGATTCAATTGACAAGAACGGTAAATTAGACACGCCCATTTTATCAAGTTCTTGGTACAACGGACGATCTCCGTGAATTGCTGCTTTATGAACAAGGTTCATGTTAGTCTTTAAAAGACTTTCTACCATACGAGACGGCAGACAAGCAAACGGTCCGATAGAAATAACACCGCAAGCACCGTCGAGAATGTATTTCAAAGCCGCACCTGTAGTAATAGGAACTTCACCGCGAAGTTTAGGGCTTACAATCAATCTGGATGCATTCATTACTTCTTTCATATTTACATAGCAAGGGCGATAGAATCCGCAATCAGCAAAAATATCTTTGATTTGGTGGTCTATTTTTCCCTGGAAGAAAGATTTGAAGAAGAAGTAAATCTTCTGGAATAAGTTTACATTGATTTCTGATAAGTCATTTTTTAGACAGTGGTCAATGTAGAACAATACTTCCATAAACGGAACGATTTGAGTAATGAAACCGTTTTCTGCTAACGTAACTTCAAGTTCACGGCGTGCAAAATGGTCATTTCTTACATAGATTTCACCTGTCAAAACAACAAATTTAGCATCTTCAATGTTATCTTTACGCGGAATCTGTTTAAAACGCTGTGCGGCTGCTTTGAAACGACGAGTCATAGAATATCCGTCCGGGTCTCTTCCTCCGAAGTTTTCTACGATTTTGTCGAATTCTTCTTCAAAGATTTGCAAAGCTTCATCCGGATTTACCGCAAGTACACGCATTGCACTTTTGATTGTTTCGAAAACGTCACCGAGTACAAAAGATTTAAACAATGTCAAAAGCAATCCCGTACCGAATCCGGCGTAACCTTGGCGGTCATCTAAACGGAAAATACCGAAATTCTTGATTTTATTACGCATTATATAGCTGTTAAACGCATTGTAATATTGTTCCAATCGACACGGAGAAGTATCGGTTGCGTGTAATAAAACAAGTGCTTCATTATCATCTTTGCGGTTATCACGAATATAAGTCATTAAATTACCGAGCATAATCGCCATCGGTAAACATTCTTTACTTGAAGTCTGAGAACGTCCCAATTTGATAGACTCTAAAGTCGTAGTAGGTGATAAACGTCCCTGAACTCCTATTTTATTCAAGAATTCGTTTGCCGGTGCCATGTTGTAGCGTGACAATGACGGGAATAAAAACTTATAATTAGCCGGAATAATTGTAGTTCCGTCTTTCATCTTTTTAGGTTTGAATTTCTTTTTAGGGTCGGCAAGCATAATAGTTTTACCGTCTGATAAATGCAATCTTGCTTTAAAACCTTCACCTTCTACCCATGCCGGGATGAAATCATCTTTGACCTCTTCTTTGTTTTTTGTTTGAAGTTTATTTTGTTTCAATAACTCTTTATAAAAATTAACAACATCAAGGAAAGCTTCGATACGAGTATTTACTCCGGCATCGGCACTGTGAGAATCAAGTTCCAATGTCAATGATGGTTTACCTTCCATTTCACCGCGGAAAAGTTCAACAAGGAATGAATCCGGACCGCAACTGAAGTTTGTGATATATGCAGCAAATAATTGAGGATTCTTTTTGACAACCTGTGCTGCTTTTAAAATCATTTCACCCATTGCCCAGTGCATGAACGGTTCAAATGTTTCTTTTTCGAAAGGTAAACAGTCGTAAGGAATAATTTCAACACCGCGAGAAGTAAACTTTCGAGGAATTCCCAGATTTGCTTTTTCCGTAAATGCATTATAAGGACGACCGAACAGTACTACAGCCATTTTTTCCGGATTATTCTTGAGATTATCAAGAACGGCCTGTCCCATTTTTTTGCATTCACCGAAGAATTCACGTTGTTTATTTACTGCTTCTTTGAATGCCTTATGTGCTGCATTTGCATCAACACCCAATTCTTTAACGGCGAAATTACAAAGTGTGTTTTCTTCCAAATCGATACCGCGTGAAAAATCAAGAAGCGGAATTAACATTTTGATATTGTTTGCTTCCAATTCAGATTTGAATGCTGTCTTTAAAGAGAACGGTTCGCCTTGGTTGAATACACAACTTTTTCTGTTACCGATTTGACCGCAGAATTTATCGTCGCATTTTCCTTCTGTTTCCAGCTGTACAAGATGCGGCATGAAAATATAATCAGGTTTTAAATCTACAAGATTTTTGAAAAATCCGTGTGCCAAAATCATAGGATAACAGAACGGAGCCAATGCTCTTTCTTCACCGTCTTTTAATGATTTGTCCGGAGTCACGACTTTAAAGCCGAGTTTTGTAAAAAAGTGAGAATATAAAGGAAAATATGTATTTGTGTAGAAAGAGCGATTTATACCGATAACTTTTGCATTTTCAGGTAAATCATCACCTTTCGGTGCGAATGTTTCAAATAACATTTTTTCACGTCTTGCAACCAAATCCAGATTTTCTTCTTCGTACTGAACTTTGTGTAACATATTGTAGTATTTGTTACATGCTCCGCCGAATGGATAAGTTTTGCCGTCTATTATGATAGTAAGAACTTCGCAGCCTCTGTCACAATGCTCAGTTCCGCCGGCACATTTGAATGTCTTACCGTAAGAAACTTCTCTGGCAATCAATGTGTCCAAGTCAAAATTTCCTTTAGGAAGTAAATTGTGTTCGATACGTTTTTTTGCTTCGATAGCAGCACCGAATGCACCCATCAAGCCCGGATCCGGCGGAACGATGATTTCACGACCGGTAAGAGCTGCCATTGCAACGGGAACGGCTTTGTTATAACAAACACCGCCTTGCATGAAAACTTTTTTTCCTGTCTTACGGTTTCCGCGAACTCTGTTGGTGTAGTTCATACATATAGAGTAAACAAGTCCGGCTACGATGTCCTCACGGTTGATACCTTCTTGTGCCGCAACTTTTATATCAGAACTGATAAATGCCGCACATTGGTCGTTGAAATTCGGCGGATTTTCAGCTTTTAATGCGATAGGTGCGATTTCTTGAGTTTTAATTCCCAGAGATTCATAAGCTGATTCTTCAAGGAAACTTCCTGTTCCGGCAGAACATGCTTCGTTCATTGCGTAATCGGCAGGTACACCGTCGACAATGTAAGTATATTTTGCGTCTTGTCCGCCGATTTCGTAGATAGTGTCTACGTCTTTGTCAAAATAAACACTGGCAGCGGCATGACAAATAATTTCGTTGATTACACATTCCGTAAATGCGTGAAGTCCGACAATTTGGCGACCTGAACCGGTAGTAGAAAGAGCGTCGATGATAATTTTTTTGTCACCGATTTGTTTTTTGATTTCACGGTAACAATTTCTTGCTGCTTCTACCGGATTTCCGTTTGTACGTAAATATACATCCGCCGCAATTTGATTTGTATCCATATCAAGTAAAACAGCTTTTGTAGTAGTAGAACCGACATCCACACCGAGAGTATAATGTTTTCCCTCTTGCGGCGTTGCGTGTTCTACGCTTTTAAATGATACAAGATGTTCAAAGTCAGAAAGCTTCTTTAAGAATTCAAATGAACTTTTTCCTGTTTCATAAACAGTTTCGATTCCCGGATATTTTTCCGTTTCGTGTTCAAGTGCATAAAGTGCCGCACCCAAAGCTTCAAAGTAATGAGCTTGTTCCGGAACATAAAGTTTATCAACTTCTTTTTCCAGATATTTTAATACGATTTTGTTGCGTGAAATTCCGCCGACCATGATTATATTTCGCGGTTTTATAGCAGAAATAAGCTCTGTAATTTTATTGGCAATCATTTTACACAAACCGGCAACTACGGCACCTTTAGGTTCTCCGATGTTCAATGCGTGTGTACAGTCTGATTTACAGAAAACGGAACAACGTCCCGCAATTTTATGCGGTTCTTGATTTTCAGCCATAGCGATTGCTTCGTCGGCGTTTAAATCCATACGTCTGATTTGTTGCAAAAAGAATTCACCCGTACCGGAAGCACATTTATTTCCCATGTGTACCTGAGTGATTTTATGTTCTTTGTCCAGTTCGTATACCAAAACGGACTCACCGCCGGCAGAAACCAGAATATTGTATTTTTCTGTATCTAAATCTAAATAATCGAGTGCATATTCAATAGCATTCGGTTCGGCAATTTTTGAAAGTTTGACATTTTCACGGAACTTTCGACCTGTTATCGTAATTCTGTCGAAATTCTCCGGTTTTACCTCATTTAATATGTCGATAAAAGTTTTACGAGCATTTCCCTCATGAGAGCGTGATATAACTTCCGTAACTTCCGGTTTTTTACCTTCTGATTTCTCCATTTTTACGGCAGTGATAGTGGATGCTCCCAGACAAATACCTAGTGATTTCATCTATAACTCCTGGTTGGTTTTTGTGAAATAAATAAAATTATATGATTAAGATTTTCGTTCCTCGTT
>JAXJQT010000515.1:0-7611 GCA_036311025.1 Spirochaetota bacterium | reverse complement strand
CCCATACGTGCAGCATCCATGGCAACATTACCGCCGCCGACAACAACGATATTTTTAGCTTCGAATAACGGAGTAGAGGCACGTTCTGTGTCGTAAGCTTTCATTAAGTTTGCACGTGTCAAATATTCATTTGCACTGAAAACTCCGATTAAGTTTTCACCTTCGATGTTCATGAATTTCGGCAATCCCGCACCGGTTCCCACGAATGCGGCGTCATATCCGGCTTCTTCCAGCAGTTGCGGTAAAGTTTGAGTTCTTCCGACTAAGAAGTTAGTTTCAAACTTAACGCCCATTTTCTTTAATGTTTCAACTTCTTGAGCAACGATAGATTTCGGTAAACGGAATTCCGGAATACCGTAAACCATTACACCGCCGGTTTTGTGGAATGCTTCAAAAACTGTTACTTCGTGTCCGGCACGGCGAACGTCTGCGGCAACAGTCAGTCCGGCAGGACCGGAACCGATAATCGCAACTTTTTTACCGGTAGCAGCAGCAACTGCCGGCGTGTCGATTTTTCCGTTTTCACGTTCCCAATCAGCTACAAAGCGTTCGATTCGTCCGATAGCAACGGCTTTTTCTGCGTCTTTCAGTCCTTTTCCGACAGTACATTGTCCTTGACATTGTTTTTCTTGCGGACAAACACGACCGCAGATTGCCGGCAATAAGTTTGTAGTTTTTACTGTATCTACCGCACCTTTAAAATCTCCGTCGGCAACTTTAGATAAGAATTCCGGAATTGGTACACTTACCGGACAGCCTTTCATACACGGAGCATTTTTACATTGCAAACAACGCATAGCTTCGATTTGAGCTTGTTCTGCTGTATACCCAAGAGCAACTTCGTCCATTTTGCGAGCTCTTTCAAGAGGCTCGCCGGTAGGCATTTCTTGTTGCGGGATAGCCATTCTGTCTTTCGGTGTAAGAGTTTTATCCTTTAAAGAAGCCAAAAGCTCTTTTGCTTCGGCTGCGTATTGTTCTAAAGTTTTATGTGTCATCTTATTCTCCTTTTTTTGCCGCAATTTCCATTTCCAGATGACATTTGTGACGGTCTTCATCTTCACGTTTTTTAAATGCTTTCATACGCATCATCATATTGTCAAAATCAACTTTGTGACCGTCAAATTCCGGACCGTCGACACAAACGAATTTTACTTCACCGCCTACATTTACACGACAGCCGCCGCACATTCCGGTTCCGTCAATCATGATAGTATTAAGTGATACTGTAGTGAATACGTTGTAAGGTTTAGTTGTTAATGCACAAAATTTCATCATTACAGGCGGCCCGATGGCAACAACTTCGGCTATATTGCCGGCTTCACATTTTTCTTTAAGAGGTTCCGTAACAAGTCCTTTTCTTCCGCAAGAACCGTCGTCTGTCATGATGATAAGTTCATCAGCCAATTCTCTCATTTCATCTTCAAAAATGATGAGGTCTTTATTACGTGCTCCGATAATTACGATAACTTTATTGCCGGCAGCTTTGTGTCCTTGAACGATAGGATGAAGCGGTGCGACACCTATTCCTCCGCCTACGCATACGACCGTACCTTTTTTCTCAATGTGAGTAGGTTGCCCCAACGGTCCTAAAACAGCTGCGATTTCGTCGCCGGCGTTTAACTTGGACAAGCGAAGAGTTGTGGCTCCTATAGCTTGGAATACAATAGCAATCCAGCCTTCTTCGGCATTTGCGTCGGCGATTGTCAAAGGAATACGCTCGCCGTAGTCAATATCTATTTGGACAATAACAAATTGTCCGGGTTTTCTATTACGTGCAATATTTACAGCTTCTACTTTCATATAAAAAACATCTGCAGAAAGCTGACGTTTTTCTAAGATTTTATGCATAAATTTCCTCATTCAATTTTTTTTGGAAAGGATTATACACTATGAGACTTTTTTTGACAACAAGTGGGGCTTTTATGTTTGATAAAAATATTAAAATGTGAAGATTCTTCAGTGATTGAATACATTTTGAAAGAGAGCAAAAATAATAAATTTTACGACCAATGAATTATTTTATTGGTTCGGAATAATTCACTGATCGTAAATATTATTTTAAATACCGACCTTTTTTTGCTTTTTTGGTGGGATTTTATTGCAAATTTCGTAATTCAGGACATTTTCTTGTTTGGCTATGATTAAAGAAACGATTACATCTCCGAATGTGTTAATCATTCCTAAAATCATTTCCAAGATAAAGTTAAGTCCGATTATGAGAGAAATTCCTTCCAAAGAAATGCCTATTTGAGACAGTAAAGTTACCATACACAAAATAATTGTTCCCGGTGCGATCGGAGCTCCTAAGGATAAAATTAAAATCATAAAAATCAGAATTACCAAATCATTCATGCCCATTTGTATACCGCAGATTCTTCCGAAAAATAAGCTGATAATTGTAAGACAAACACAGTTACCGTCCATGTTTATAGTGGCACCTAGAGGAATTACAAATGATGTAATTTTTTGCGGGATTCCCAATTGGCGTTTACAAAATCTCATAGTCAACGGGATTGCGGCTACACCGGAACCTTTTAGAAAAGTATCTTTCATAACCGGTATGTATTTTCTTAAAAACGTAATTGGATTTATTCTTATTCGTATTATCAAGAATATGCAGTAAATCGCAACCATAACTATCAGACCGATTATCAAAGTTAGAATTAATTGGGCAATAGCGACATAAACAGCTAAACTTGAACGTAAAATAACGCTTGTTGTAGAACAAAATACAACAAACGGAATTGTTTTCATCACAATTGAAGAGGCTTTTCCACAAACAATATCAAGTTCTTCCAATAACACTTTCAGATTGTGTACTTTTTTATTGCTTAGATTTAGGGATAGACCTAAAAGTAACGCAGCAACCAATAATTGCAAAGTATTTCCGGAGGTAAATGGTTCAATGATATTTGGCGGAATGGAATCAGTTAAAATATTTAAAATAGAAAAAACGCCGACACTTCCGGTTCCCATTTGAGATACCAACATTCCGGCTGTTCCGGGTTTGAAAATGTTAAATATCAAAACGCCGGTAAGAGTCGCAATCAAAGAAGTAAATAGGTATGTGAAAATTACTTGTTTGCCGCTGCGATTTAACTCTCCGAATCCGTCGAAACGAAGGATTGAACAAGTAATAGAAAGGAAAATTGCGGGTGAGGCAATAAGCATTAATCCTGATAAAAATAATGTTTCTATAGGACCGAAAAAATTATCGATTATGAATTGGTTTACGTTTTGAGGTAATACGAATCTACCGAAAAAACCAATGATTACGGATAAACAAATAGCCGTAATGGTTTGACTTGCCAATTCTCTTTCCGGAATACCTGTTATAATTGTTACATAGTTTTTAGATTTTGAATGGCGATATCTTATTGATTCAGAAAAACTTTGTAACATTGTATTACGAATGGTCTCTTCCGTATTATCTCCCAATTGCTCGAGGGAAATCCCGGAAGTTTGCTTATCTAAAGACATAGTATTTCCGGGTGCTGTAAAGCTTATGCGTGGGATTCCCATTTTTTTATTTACAACAATTTGAACTAAAGCGTCTTTTGGGGCTTGCTCTTCCATTTGAATTAAAATTTCTTCCGAAATAAGAAGAGATTCCATTAAATCTCGTTTTTTCAAACGATAGTTTTTTAAAGAATTCTCAACAAATTCCAAGCATTCTCCCATTTTTTCAGAACTAATCGGAAATTCAGCGTTATAACTCATTGTTCAATAACCTTTGTCAATTTAAGAATATTTTTTCCGTCGATATATTTATATTCAACATTATTTAACATTTTACGAACCATAAATATTCCGAGTCCTCCGATTTTTCTGTCTTCGGAAGATATTGTTATATCCGGTTCTTCAGCGTCCAGCGGATTGTACGGTTTACCGTTGTCGATGAACCATAAATGAAGCTCTTTCTCTGTCTTTTCTATTTTGATTGTTGCTTCGTTTGCTCCGCTGTAGCGAATAATGTTTGAATAAATCTCATCAACGGCAATCATAAGTTTCATGCTGATTTTTGGTGAAATTTCTAACTTTTCCATTTCTTCTTCAACAAAAGCGGCAATTTGCGAAACTGTTTCCATTGTAGGATTTACTGTTATTGCAATATCCTTAGTTTCTTCATTGAAGCTGACACAAAGCATTGTAATATCATCAAATTGTTCTGCTGTACCGACAAAAAGCTCAACATCTTCTTTTATTTCCTTACAAATATCATCTACAGATTTATCTTTGACAGAGTTTAAACATTTTAGTAAACGGTCTTCTCCGTAAAGTTCATTCTTATCATTGTGAGCTTCTGTTACGCCGTCAGTGTATAAGTAAATCTTATCACCTTTTTCAAGCTGGATTTCTTGTTCTTTGTAGCGGATTCCGTCCATTCCTGCCAAAACAAAGTTTGCTTTACTTTTAAGATATTCAAAAGTACCGTCTGCGTGTTTTATCAGCGGCGGATTGTGACCTGCATTTGCAAATTTTACTATACCGGTTTTTAAATCCAAAATCCCCATCCATGCGGTAACAAACATTCCGGCTTCGTTGTTTTCGCAAAGTTGAGTATTAACATTTGTAAAAACATCGTTTACGGCAAGTCCGCTTTCTATATGACTTTTTATAAGAGTTTTAGATGTCATCATAAACATTGCACCGGGTATTCCTTTTCCGGAAACATCGGCAATTACAAAGGCAAGATGGTTTTCATCAACTAAATAAAAATCGTAAAAATCGCCTCCGACTTCTTTTGCCGCATACATATTTGCAAAAATAGAAAAATCTTTGCGATTTGGGTACGGCGGAAAAACGGAAGGTAAAGAAGAGTGTTGAATCTGTTTTGCAATTTCCAAGTCTTTGGAAAAACGAGCTTTAGCTTCTTCAATATATTGTTTTAACGTATCTACCGTAGAGTTAATGTCATTAGATAATGATGCAAATTCTTCGTTGTCATGAACATCAATTATTATATTCAAATTACCGTTTGCAATTTGTGATAAGCTTTTGTTAATTCTGCGAATGTTTTGAACAATAAGTTTTTTTATCAAAATAAAGATGGCGATAAACAGAATCGTAAAAACAATTATTTCCATAAAAGCCAACATATAAACCGAAGCTTTTTTAATGAAGAAAGCTTCAACTCTCGGCATTATTGTAATGATGTAATAACCTTCAAAAACAGTATACATACATAAACATTCTTCTTCGTTTATTGTAGTTGAAAAACAAACTTCCGGACTTACTTTTATTTCTGTATCAGAAGATTTTCTAAATATTGAAATATTTTGTCCGATGTTGCCTTTACTGTTGCTGACAATCACACCTTTACTGTTACAAATAATTACAGACCCGTTTTGACCGATATGTCGATATTTAGCTATATAAACAATATCTTCATCGACTAGAATTTGATATTGTTTTTCGCTGAACCCAATTTCTAAAAAGCCGTTATCTAATGAAATCCCTACGTATTTCAATCCAAAACTAGTTTCGTTTCTTTTATTGCGTTTATCTTGAACAAATTCTTTCTTGTCGTTGAGCAAAACAAAGAATTCTTTTGTTTGATTGTTACTTGTCATATCAAAACCGATAAATTTAATTTCTGAACTTTGGGTAATGATTCCGTCTTTATTTATAAGATTAACTTCAGCTAAGTTATATTCTGAACGCAATTTTTCTAAATCAGTTGAAGTCGGATTTTCAGGAATTTTTCTTGCAATTTCCCAAGACAAATCAATGAGTCTACGATTTGCCACTTCTTTTATATCTTTTTTAATGTCTTTAAGATTTCCTTTTAAAGTAAATTCGGCTATTGCTTGTGCCATACTTTTTTGGAAGGCGTTGGTAAAAAATATTGTTGCAGTAAAAGCTAAAACAACACAGACAAACAACCAAAACTGAAATGCTTGCGAGATATTTTTTTTGTCTTGATTCAAAAAGTATTTATTATTTTTGTTTGTAAGAAGAATTATCGTTAAGATTGATAACATTACAGAGATACCGTTTGACAGAATCATCGGGATTGCACAAATCTCGACTATACGGAATGCTCTTTGAATATCCCCGCCGTTGTTTAAAAAAACCATCAGCATGTGAATAACTTCCGTAACGATACCGATAAGAAAGCCGTAAAACCATGAAGTTTTTTTATTATCCAATATAAAACGACGAATCCCGGCTCCTATAAAACCTGCAATAATAGTTCCTAAAGTACAGGCTATACGAGTAAAATCTCCGGTCGGAGTGAGAAATCTTTCTATACCGCCGATAAAACCGGAAATTAATCCTGCTTGCCAGCCAAAAATTAATCCGGCAGTTAAAGGAGATGCATTTCTTACATTTAAAACTGCTCCGTCGACGGGGATTCCTTGTTCGGTTGCAGAGATAGCAATAAGACCAAAAACAATACCTATAATAATTTGTTTATTTCTGTCATGAATTTTATGAAATACTGTTTTTTTATCTAACAGATAAATTATTGCTGAGGCTATAACCGGTAACAGAATGGAAATAATCAAACGAATTATTGTAATCAATTGCTCCTCCCGAATCTCTCTTTTTTAACATTTAGCAAGTTATTCAATAGTTAAAATGTCTGCAAATCCTGTAATATCAAAGACTTCCATAACCATATCATTAACATTGATAACCTTCATGTTACCTTGGGCATTCATTAATTTTTGAGCTTTAAGAATTACACGAAGTCCGGCAGATGAAACGTATTCCAAATTTTCCAAATCTATAATTAAATCAGATGTGTCATTTAAATCATTATTAATTACAGCTTCTAATTCCGGAGCTGTAGAAGTATCCAGTCTGCCTCCGATACTCAAAGTTGTTGTTGTTCCGTTAATTTCTTTGTCAATTGTCATGATAATTAAACCTCTGTTGTTGATGTTTTTTTATTAAATATCATGATAAAAACAAGAAAGCAATAGAGAAAAAATTATTGTGTTATCAGCGGATAATTTATCTGCAAAAAGTAATAGAAGAAACTTTATGTAGTTTAAGGTTGTATTTAGTTATAGGTGTCAGACTTTAATCCTGAAAATGAATATAAATCCGGCACTTATTTAAGAAAACGAAAAGCCAAACCGCAAAAACGATTTGGCTGATAAGTTTATTACACAATAAAAAAAATCATCGTTCCTTTCCATAAGGATTTTAGATTTTGTGGATAACGGCGTACCTTATTTTAAGGAAGCGAAGTATTTAAAAAAGCAGGCTTCCTTAAAATAAGAACAGACAATTTTTGAAAAAAGCAGGCTTCTTTAAATTAAGAAGATACAATTTTTAAGAAAAACAGACTTCCTTATTTGAAGAATACCGGAGATTCAGAACAGGCTTGCGGTCGACACACCGGTTCAGGATGATGAATAACGCCTGGCAATACTACAACTTTTCGATTTCCTCAGGCGACAGCCCGGTGAGAATTGCAACTTGTTCTATAGACAAATTCATTGTTAATGCATTTTTCGCAGTTTCAATGGCTTTTTTATGTTCACCTTGCGACAGTCCGATAGAAATGCCTTCGTTGCGACCGGCGGTAAAGCCGGAATCATAAGTATCTTTCTTTAACATTTCCAGTGTCATATATTCAGCCCTCCATTCCTCGTT
>JAXJQT010000514.1:0-4854 GCA_036311025.1 Spirochaetota bacterium | reverse complement strand
AAGTAGTCGGACGAGAAACAGAAATACAGCGATTGATTCAAATATTGACACGTCGCAGAAAAAACAATCCGATTTTGTTGGGAAATCCCGGCGTAGGTAAAACGGCTATAGTAGAAGGGTTGGCTCAGAAGATTGTAAGCAAAAATGTGCCGGACAATCTGTTACGCAAACGAATAATTGCACTTGATATGGGAATGGTAGTAGCCGGTACAAAATATCGCGGAGAATTTGAAGAACGACTGAAAAAAATTATGCGTGAAATCAAAGATTCCGGCGACGTGATTTTGTTTATCGATGAGCTGCACACTATCATCGGTGCCGGCGGTGCAGAAGGTGCGATGGATGCTTCTAATATGTTCAAGCCGGCCTTGTCACGCGGGGAGTTGCAATGTATCGGAGCGACGACGCTTGACGAATATCGAAAATATATAGAAAAAGACAGTGCGTTGGAACGTAGATTTCAAAGTTTACTTGTAGAAGAAACTTCAATCGAAGATACAATAGAGATTTTAAACGGTACAAAACATTTGTACGAACGCCATCACAATGTGACTTATACACCGCAGGCTATTCGTCAAGCTGTTATTCTTTCGCAGCGTTATATTTCGGAACGATGTCTGCCGGACAAAGCGATTGACGTGCTGGACGAAGTCGGTGCAAAGATGAAATTGAAACATTCATCCAAACCGAAAGAGATTTCAGATATCGAAAACAAACTGAAAGAATTGGAAGAGCGTAAAAATCAATATATAAAAGCTCAAGAATACGAAAGATGTTCTGCATTAAAAGAAGAACGAGAGCAACTTATCGAAACAAAAAATGCTTTGATGATTACTTGGCAAAAGACAAACACCAAAGAAAACATCAAGGTAACAGAAAAAGATATTGCACAATTTGTGTCTTCTATCACAAAGATTCCGTTGTCAGAAATCGAAGCGGAAGAAAACGAAAAGTTGTTAAAACTTGACGAAGAGCTTACAAAACGTGTAATCGGGCAAAAGGAAGCGATTATTGCCGTGTCATCGGCAGTACGTCGTGCCAGACTCGGACTTACATCTCCGAAACGTCCGCTTGCATCATTTATATTCTTGGGGCCTACGGGTGTGGGAAAAACAGAACTTGCCAAGGCGTTGTCTCGATTGCTTTTGGGAAGTGAAAATGCACTTATCAGATTGGATATGTCTGACTTTATGGAAAAACACAACATGGCACGCCTTGTAGGTGCACCTCCGGGATATGTCGGATACGAAGAGGGCGGAGCTTTGACTGAGAAAATCAGACGTACGCCTTATTCCATAGTGCTTTTTGATGAAATCGAAAAAGCTCATCCGGATGTGTTCAACTTACTTTTGCAAATATTGGAAGAAGGCGAACTGTCGGACAACTTGGGGCACGTGGTAAGTTTCCGCAATACGATAATCATCATGACATCAAACTTAGGTGCTCGTGAAATAAACAAAGATAATGTATTGGGATTCGGTAATATCGGCGGTAATGAAGAAAGTGCATTTAAGGATGTCAAAAACTCAGCTATTAATGAATTAAAACGTCATTTTAGTCCGGAATTTGTCAATCGTATCGACGAGACAATCGTTTTTCATCCGTTATCAAAAGAAAATCTTCATTTTATTATCGATACAATGTTCAAAGAAACCGTCGACGTACTTATGGAAAAAAGAAAAATCGGCGTGTTCCTTGATACAAGTGCTAAAGATTTCCTTATCGATACTTACTATGACAGAAAGTACGGAGCCAGACCGTTGCGACGTGCTATTCAAAAAGAGGTAATCGATATTTTATCTGTAGAATTGCTTAATAAACAAATCGATGATAACGACATCATAAAAGTTTATTGTAAAGATAAAAAAATCATTTTGAAAAAAATGGAAGAACATGAAAATAAAGAAGAAAGTTAGTCTTGTTTTATTATTAATATCGCTGTCACAGGGAATCTTTGCCGATGATTTGGAAGATTTCCGTGCGGCGTATGCTTTGTATAAAGATGGTTTTTATGATGTTGCCGCACGAGCGTTTGAAGAAATGGCGGCTTCTTATCCGGCTTCGTCAAAGTATTACGATATGCTTTATTTTCAGTCGATAGCACTATTGAAGCAAAATAAAATACAGGAAGCTCTGCCGCCGTTGTGGAAGCTTTTTAATAAAAAAGATTATCAATATTACAACGACGTTCTTTATTATCTTTCCTTGAACAATCACCTGCTGGAAAAATATGCAGATTCGCAAAAGGCGATAGAAAGACTCTTGCCGACAGAAAAGAATGTCGAACGTCATGAGAAACTTCTGTATATTACAATCAAGAACAATTTTCTTTTGAAAAAAAACAGCGAGTGTTTTAAATATGCTCAAGAATATGTAGATACGGCAGGATATGACAAATATCGTGCAGAGATTTTGCGATTGCAAACAGATTTGTATTTGCAGGAAGAAGATTATGAAAACGCATTAATCAAAATGGATTTGCTTTTGCCGTATAGCTTGGATACGGAAGAGATGTCGGTATTGCGTTACAACTATTTGTACGCGTTGTACATGACCGACCGGGACAAAGAAGCGATTACTTTTTTTGAACGTAACAATTTTGCATTTTCACAAGACTTGTACTTTCTGATGTCAGATATCTATTATCGAACACAAAACCTCGATGCATCATATCGAATGCTTGACGATATTTATAAAAATACAAAACTTGAAGAGGCGGTTCGCAGACAGGCGTTGATTGATTATGAACGGGATAATTTCAGTCGGGCATTGAATCTGTTGGAAAATCGCACGAGCAAGAATTATTTGCCGTTTTTTAAAAGTGATTTGGCGTACAGAATCGGGGGAAAAGAAAAAAGTTTTGTTTACATAAAAAAAATTGCCGTAGAAAAAATGACGCAAGAGGAATTGCAGCTTTATTATCAACTCATAGCAGAACTGGACAAGACCGATGAATATGATGTTTTCATAAAAAAGCCGGAATTATTGAATAAATTGACAAAAGACGAACGTAATCTCGTGTTGTATAATCTTGCCGTATTTTGTTTTAATAAACAAAGTTACGATGATGCCGGACGACTTATGAGACGTTGGCTTACGGAGTTTTCTTTTGATAAACGTTACGACAGCGTGCTTTACATGAGCGGTGTGACTCAAAATCATTTGAAACATTACCAAGAGGCCGTGATAGAGTTTACCAAATTGCAAAAGCTGAACAAAAAAGACCGTATTTATTATGAATCGATGGTTGATAAAGGTGAAGCGTATTTTCTTTTGCTCGAATACGGAAGTGCGATTCGCAGTTATGAAAGTTACCTTGCAAACGATGTGACATCAGAACGAAAACAGGAAGCTTTGTTGCAATTGGGAAATGCTTATTTTAATATCAAACGTTACGAAAAGGCTTACAGAAATTATTTAAAATACGAATCACTCTATGGCAGCAGTGGAATGATAGAGCAAAAAATCGCAGAGACATTGCTGAAGAAAAAAGACTTCGAGGAAATCCAAACATATTTCGGGAAAAAGTCTAAACAAGAAGCGTATCCGTTCTTTGTATATTTGTATTCGTGCTTTGAACGAGAGGACTACCAAGCGATAATCAATCAAAAAAACAATCTGCCGACTTACAAAGCGACTTCATATTATGCAGATATGCTTTATATTCTTGTGATGGCGTGCCAAAAAATGCAGCAGGAAAATGAGTTGGTAGCAATATATGAAAAGAATCGAAAGATTCCGAATAATGAAAGCGGCGTAAAAATCAGAAAGGCGTTGTTTAAATCATTCTTAAAGATTCGTCGTGTAGATTTGACGGGGGAACTCTTTCAGGAAAAAGATGCAAATTTGCTGTATTTTTTGGCGGATTCCTATGCAAACGCGTTGTATTTAGATTTGGCAGCTCAGAATTTCATGGCGTTGTTGAAAGATAATCCGCAGAATCTAAGCTATCCGCAATTAGTAAAAATTTATAAGATGATGTACTGCGGGAAAAAACTGCAAGCGGCGTCGGCTGCGGCTGAATATCTGTGCAAACTCTTTCCGCGTGCAGTAGAACCGCAACTTTATAGATTTCAATCGTTGTATTATTTAAATGATATTCAACGAATAAATGAAATGTTAGCAGATATAAAAAGTCAAGATTTGCTTCTTTATTCTTATGCTCAATATTCTGTCGAATATCTGTCGGATAAAAATGCGAAAAATTATTTAAAAAATCTTCAGTCGCTCCTTGATAAGGTGGATATTGATAAGCCCGTAGTTCGTGAAATAATACGAATGATTATAGAAATCAGCTTGCAAACTGAAAATTATAAAGTTGCTGCCGGTGTGATAAATAAAATCCCGTCATCAAAAATGAATCACCTTGATGCCGAAATCCGTTACAACGAAGCGATACTTTATGAAAAAAGCGGCAATCAAGACAAAGCAGTTGATTTACTGTTAAAGATTTTCTATTTGTACCCGTCGGATGTATTCTGGGTAGAAAAAAGCGTGAAAGAAGTTTTGCGTATTTATAATGAACGCGGCGAAACCGAACGCAATGAACGAATAATCAAAATGTTTGAAGACAAATATTTCCGTATGGATAAATAAAAAAACGTCCTTAATTAAAGTTTAATCAAACCTTTGTAGGTTTGGGGAAAAATTGCCGGGCAAGCCGGCGTTGAAGCTAAACTTTTGGGCAAAGTTTGGGAAATCTTTGCAGGTTTGGGGCTTTATTCGCCGTGTAAACCGGCACCAAGATGCAACTTTAGTTCAAAGTTGGTCAAAAGTTAGAGGGTGTTCTCTTTTTTGCGAATAAAAAGAGAATACCCTCTATAACTCCCAAGAGAAAAGAACGCTTCAACTTTT
>JAXJQT010000513.1:0-3223 GCA_036311025.1 Spirochaetota bacterium | reverse complement strand
TGTGAAGTAAAATGTGCTCCCAAAACACACGGCGTCCCGGTATAACAATAAATCAAAGTATTATTCCAATTGAGCTTTTCTGCAAGACTTGTGAGTCGGTCAAAATTATCTTCCCACTGCTGACGTATCTCTCGATTACTGAAATCAGTACTGGATGAAATAAAAAGCAACAAACGACCACGCATTTCAATTACATTATTATTTAAATCTTTTCCGGTACTTGCACATATTCGTCCATGATTTATGGTTTCTAGCACATCACCTTTCAAATACGAAGCAAGTCCCAACCAATAATGAGCCTGTGCTTGAGCTTCACAATCACCTAATTCCTCTGCTAATTTTAATGCGAAATTAATACATGTCGCAGCCTGAGTAAATTCATAATTCATTAAAAATGTCTTTCCATGTACAAGATGAAATCTATACTGCATATTCAACGGCAGATTATCTTGCAACGGAGACAAAAGTTCACAGATATGTTTACAATCTTCAAATGCCAAAAGGAGAAACGCCAAATCAAGTTTTTTAAACAGGGAATCCGGTTGTATACCGGTTTGCTCTTTTGCCAAAGATATATCCGAATGCTTCGTATTTGAATTAGTAAAAACTTCATCAAGAACCAGAATGTTAGTTTTTTGTTCCAATTTCTTTTTGAAATTAATCGAATCCTCACGCACATCACAGTCATTGTCTTTATTAAAAATTATAATAATGACAAAATTTGTTCCCTTTTTCTTTGACAATCGCAATAGAATTTCTTGTGAAGACGGCGGCAATGCATAAAAATTATCAATAATCAAAACCATCTTTTCATTTCTGTGAAAATACAAAAACATGCGAATAATCGCTTCTATGATAGCTTCTTTCTCATGAAAAATCTCATCTTCAAGTATATCCTCATGACGTTTCGGAAATGTCGAATTAATCAAAGCAGAAAGAATAGGTCTATGATTATAAAAAATACACAATTTTTCAAACAAAGCATTCATCTCTTCTTCAGAATAATTCGAATACCCTGATATAATATCATCCAGAAAAGGTGCATACGGATGCCAATATTCTTTCATCACCTCAGAAGAACGCAAAATGACATGTTGAGTAAATTGACTTTTTATAAATTGCAAAATTTCATCAGTCGCTGCATAAACTTGTTCTGTATGAAATATAAGAAAACCATGAATAAAATTTCCTTTGCATTTGAGTGTTTCTGTCAATAAATTCTTATGATATTCACTTAAATGATTTTGCATTGCCATAAATATTCCCCTTCTTTAAAGACATTATAAAATCAACATACAATCACCATAACTGAAAAATCTATATTCTTGTTTTACTGCATGTTCATAAATCCTTCTAAACTCGTCATAACCGGTAATAGCCGATACCAAAACCGCAAGAGAAGATTTCGGTGTATGAAAGTTTGTAAACAATGCACCGGCAGCTTTGAGTTTGTAGCCCGGCGTAATGTACAATCGAGTCGCAAATTGTCCGGATCTAAACTCGCCGTTTTCAAAGTTACTTTCTATAGTACGAAGAGATGTTGTTCCGACCGGAAGCAAGATTTTCCCGTTAGAAAGTGCTTCATTTAATCCCGCAGCATCATCTGCTGATATTTCATATTCTTCCTGATGAATTTGATGTCCCTCAATCGTTTCACTGTAAATCGGTTGAAACGTACCGAGTCCTACGTGCAAAGTTACGTATGTGTGATTCACACCTTTATTTTGCAATTCAGAAAAAACTTTTTCATCAAAATGCAGTCCTGCCGTAGGAGCCGCAGCCGACCCGTATGGTTTACTGTAAATCGTTTGATAACGAATCTTGTCATCATCATCAACATCTTTTTTTATATACGGCGGAAGCGGAATTGTTCCGTATTTATTCAAATATTCAACCGTAAATATCGCTTCTTCACAATAAAGTCGTTTTTTTAATGAGTCAATTTCTTCCTCTACTACACAAACTAACTTTTTATCATCACAAGGAAGAACAATTCTTTCTCCCTTTTTATATTTTTTACTTTTATCTGTTAATGCTATTGCATGATTTGCATCTTCAAGCTTCAAAATCAAAAGCTCACCTTTGTGTCCCGTACTTTCTTTTGTAACGGCAATACGTGAAGAAATAACACGTGAATTATTAAAAACCAGATGATACTTATCACTTAAAATTTCCGGTAATTCACGAAACTTTCTGTCTTCAATTTTTTTAGTCGATAATACACAAGCATTTTAGAATCACTTCTGTGTGCTGCCGGATGCTGTGCTATCAAATGTTCCGGCACTTCAAAATTATAATCTTCTGTCAACATTTTTAAACCTCATACCAACGTCTTTATTACTTTTTTGTATTTTCAAAAAAATCATTCTTGCGATGAAAAAAGATTTTCCTCATTATCTTGAATATTTTGCGGAATATCAAATCCCAAATGCTCATACGCCTTTGTTGTAGCTACACGCCCGCGAGGTGTTCTTTGCAAAAAGCCAATCTGGATAAGATACGGTTCATAAACATCTTCAATCGTATCAACTTCCTCACCCAAGCTTATTGCCAAAGTTTTGCAACCTACAGGGCCGCCGCCGTAATGTTTTATGACAATTTCCAATAATTTCTTGTCGTTTTTGTTCAGCCCCAGATTATCAATCCCAAGTCGTTCCAGTGCTTCTTTTACAATCTCCAGTGTAATCGTAGATTTCCCTTTTACCTGTGCAAAATCACGAACTCGTCGCAAAATACTGTTTGCACGTCTCGGAGTTCCTCGCGAACATCCCGCCAAAAACATTCCGGCATCCTCATCTATTCCTATTTTCAAAATAGAAGCAGCACGTTTTATTATTTTAAAAAGTTCTTCATTACGATAAAAATCAAGTTTTTCATTTATACCGAATCTTGCCAAAAGCGGTGCAGAAAGTAACCCGGAACGTGTCGTAGCTCCCACCAATGTAAACGGTTCAATATCGACTTTTAATGTTTTCGCCGCCGGACCTTGACCGATTATTATATCAATAGAAAAATCTTCCATTGCAGAATACAAAACTTCTTCTACACTTTTGTTCAAACGATGAATCTCGTCTATAAAAAAAACATCGCCTCGTTTCATATCTGTAAGAATCGCGGCCAAATCTCCGACTTTTGTCAAAACTGGAGCACTTGTCCCTCTGAAATCTACTCCCATTTCTTTTGAGACAATATTTGATAACGTTGTTTTTCCTAATCCCGGAGG
>JAXJQT010000512.1:0-2668 GCA_036311025.1 Spirochaetota bacterium | reverse complement strand
CTGTATTAGTAGAAGCTCCCATTGCAATATCTAATGACATTGCATTTTCACAAGCATCCATAGTTACTATAGAACGAGGCAAAATCTTTTCGTTACCGTCAATATAATATTCTTTTGCCATTTCAACGATTCTGCGACTTGCTTTTTCATACAATTTTTTACGCTCTGTATGTGTCGCAAGAACAGTTCCGTTACCCGGCAAGCCCATTCCCAATACTTCCGAAAGACAATTCATAGAATTCGCAGTAAACATACCGCTGCAACTTCCGCAAGTAGGACAGCCGGCTCGTTCGATTTCCAATAAATCTTCGTCAGAAGTAACATCGTCACCGCCGACTTTCATTACATCAATCAAATCGTATTTTTCACCTTTATAATTTCCGGCTTCCATCGGACCGCCTGAAACAAAAATTGTCGGAATGTTCAATCTCATAGATGCCATCATCATTCCAGGTACAATCTTGTCACAGTTAGGAATACAAATCATCGCATCTGCAGCATGAGCATTTACCATATATTCTACACTGTCAGCAATCAAATCACGAGACGGTAAAGAATAAAGCATTCCGTCATGTCCCATTGCGATTCCATCATCAATAGCAATTGTATTGAATTCAATACCGATTCCGCCGTTAGCTTCAATAAATTCCTTTACTTGTTTTCCGACTTCTCTTAAATGAACATGCCCCGGAACAAATTGCGTAAACGAATTAACAATCGCAATAATAGGTTTTTTCCCTAAATCTTCTTCTTTTACACCGTTTGCACGCCACAAAGCTCTGGCTCCGGCTCGTGTACGTCCGTCAGTTGTTACGCTACTTCTAAATTTATTCATTAAATTCCTCCGTGTTGTTATCACAAAAAATTACGATACGTTATAGCACTTTTCTATTATTATTTGGAAAAAATAATCTTACAAACTTATTTTCAATGCCGCTATTTTTCATACTTCTCAGAATAATCTTTTTAGTTGTCATTATTGAGAATTTCGGCACTTAAATCACCTTGCAAGATAAAAGTATTGTTTTCAACATCTACAATAATTTTTCTTGCACTGTATTCTGACCCTTGATTTCGTACAGTCGGGAAACCACTGATAGACATTTGTTTATCACTTTTAGTGTATTTTACAAATGCACCTTTAGCAAAAATATCTTTTTGATAAATTCTCGAATTCCCCTGAATAATAGTAACTTTCTCTTCGTCATAATTGTAAATCGTATCTCCGAATACTGCGACCTCTTCCTTGGAATCCGTATAAAATGCATTATTACGAATAACAAATTTCTTCTCTTCACGATAATACTCGGCTTCTTCGCCGCCGATTTGCACCTGATCTTTATCATTAAAAATACGAATTGTCTTATTAAACAGAGCCTTTTCTATTTGGTCTTCACCATTTTTGTCTTTAAAAAAATGAATCTCTATTTCTTCACAATAAATCTTGTAATCATCAATTTCAAGATAGGCATTTCCCTGCCCTTTAAATACATTTTTAGATTTTACTTCCTGATAAGAAGCGATATCTGCTTTGAAAGTGATTACTTTTTTAGTTTTTTCGGGAGCAGAATAAGCAAAAACGGTAATAAAACAACAAAATAAAATTAAAAGCTTTTTCACTATTTTTTCTCTTCTTCGTAAAAGTAATTCATATCGATATTAGAAAATTCTGTTGTTTGAGAATTCAAATCTGTCTTCATGGAAGAAGCCAAAAGCTGTGAACCATCGGCTTTCAATATACGAACTTCGCCTTCACTTTTTAACACATTTTGATTGTAATTTAACACAAGCTCATTTGTGTAAAGTGTAATTCCTTGATCCAACTTATCAATCACGACATTATTTTGAAATAAAAATTCATCTACCGCATTGTCGATTATCGCATTGTCAGAGTTTATCTTCATTGTCAGCTCATTTTTTGTATTGGATAACTGAGCATAAACATCTTCGCAAATAATCTGATTTTTTTTCTCATAACTCTTTGCAAGACCGATTTGAGCTTCAAGATAAACTCGTTTGTTCTTATAAATATTGTGTTTATAATTTTGCTGTAGCATATCCGGCAATTCGACACGACCGGCGTCGCTGTCAGATTTTTCCATAGAACATGAAAAAAAACAAAATAAAGCAAGAATTAAAACTACAGCAAAATTAATCTTTTTCATTACGCCTTCTTATTTTCCAATACTGCTTTAGCAAAATCTCGGAATATCGGATGAGCTTCAAACGGATTAGATTTAAATTCCGGATGATACTGAACACCCACTCCAAACGGATGGTCTGACCACTCTACGGATTCAACCAATTGTCCGTCCATTGTAGTACATGCAATTTTTAAACCATTCTTTTCTAATTCTTCACGATAGCAGTTGTTAAACTCGTATCTATGGCGATGACGTTCGCTCAATTCCAATGAGCCGTAAGCTTTGTGAAGTAAAGTATTAGGAATGATTTTTCCCTTGTAAGCACCGAGACGCATTGTTCCGCCCTTAGCATCAATATATTGCTGATCTTCCAATAAAGCTACAACCGGATGAGATGATTCCGGGTCGAACTCTTTAGAATTTGCATCTGCCCATCCCAAAACATTTCTCGCATATTCAATTACCATGATTTGCATTCCCAAACATATTCCGAAATAAGGAATTTTATGCTCTCTGGCGTATCT
>JAXJQT010000511.1:0-2425 GCA_036311025.1 Spirochaetota bacterium | reverse complement strand
TAAAAACTATAGATAAAATAGGTATCAAGACTCAGACAATTCGTGAAATTCTTTGTGCGGCCGAAGCGTTTTTAGGTGTTGAGGCGGATTTGGTAAGTTCTGCAGCGGAACTTGCTATGATTCAGAGCTTTTTGCAAAATACGTCTTTGCAACCTACCGACGGTGATTCATTCCAAACATTGAGTGACAACCTTGCTGCTCGTTTTAAAGAGTTGGGCGGAAAATTGGAATTGCAGACTCGTGTGAAAAAAATTACTTTCCAAGGGAAAAAAGCTACCGGCGTGATTGTAGGAAATGAAAGCATTGCGGCTGACAGTGTGGTTATAGCTACAGCTCAAGATGTTATAGCACCGTTGATAGAAGACGGTTCTTATATTCCTGCTATTAAGAAACGATTGAAACAGATTGAAAAATTACCTCCGCCGAATTCTGATTATTATTCATATTTCCTTATTGATAAAAAGGCAATCGAGGAAAAGCCGGAACTTTTGAATACTGCGTATCATATTTACAAATTGCCTGAAAACAATGAAATTGATAACTGGAAATTACCGGTATGGGTTCCTAATGAATTAATCAATGATAAATATTATGTTCTTACTATGGTAGTTACGGAAAAAGACCAACCTAAGATTGACGAGTGGGTAAAACTGCGTGATACAAATCTTCAAAAGTACACTGAAGAAAAAGAGAAAATGGCTCAGAAATTTATTAAAACATTGCAAGATGTTGAGCCTTTATTCGTAAAATATCCGCCGTTGAAACATTTGATGACTATGAGTCCGGCTTCTTATAATCCTTACGGTTCAAAATATCCGTTAAGCGGTTTGGCTCCTGTTCCTGAAAATTTCTTGCTCAACAGAATGACGCCGGTAATGTTGGATAATTTGTTCTTGTCCGGAAACTCAAACTTCTGTTGCGGTGTTTGGGGGGCAATGGCCGGTGCATGGCAAAGTTTTGTTTGTGCATACGAAAAAGAATTCGGTATCAAAATCGGTAATCATGATATTTTATATAAAAGTACATTGAAGAATGTGCCGCCGAAAAGATAACAGGCATTTTTAATATATTAAAAGGGCAGTTTGGGGAAAATGTTCCTGAATTGCCCTATTTTTTTATAGGGAGTGAATATTATGGCATTTACCGAAAAGAAATTTTTGTCGCTTTCACCGCTGAACCGAACAAAAAAATTGGCTTTTGCTATTCGTGAGTTTCTCGACGGTCGTGAAGAGTCGGTTTACATTGAAGAGCTGTTGTGTTGGTATAATGCGTGTCTGTCGGAAGAAGAAAAGCAAGGTGTACCGCAAAGCAGAACGCAATGGCAGATTTTATCGGAAAAACTTTTGCAACAAATAGGCGAGGACTACGACTATATAGATTCACGATTGTTTGATGCGAAAGAAAAGTCGCATGACGGGAAAGGTGTAATATTGCTTGATAACTTGCGAGCTCCGTATAATGTCGGTGGAATTTTGCGTTCTGCACAAGCTTTTAATGCACAAACTGCCGTATTGTGCGGAATCACACCGGGACTTGATAATGCCAAAGTGAAGCGAACTTCAATGAATGTGCAGATAGAAACACTCCGTTTTGATACGACGCAGGAAGCGATAAGTTTTTTTAAGGCAAAAGGATTTACTGTTATATCTATAGAAAAATGTAACGGTTCGATTGATATTTGCGATGTAAAAGATTTGCCGGATGTAGAAAAACGCGTACTTGTATTGGGGAATGAAGAGTTTGGAATTTCTCAAGAGGTATTGGAGATGTCAGATTTGATAGTTCATATACCGCTGACCGGTTCTAAAAACTCGTTGAATGTGTGTACTGCCGCGGGAATTGCGATGTATGCACTTTTAAAATAAAAAAAGACTGTCTGTTTTTTTACAGGCAGTCTTTTTTTGTTATTTATTTACGCTTTACCGTAGTCATCGGCAGAACCGAAGATTTTGATTTCACCCGGTTTTAAATCAATATCAAGTTTTACGATATTTCCGCCAATTCTTTCTTCCGGAGAATAATCTTTGATATTACCGCGACTTAAAATTGCTTCAACATTTTCTAAAGAAACATGCTGTGTGCTGTCTATAGATTTATTTATTATGATAAGTACTTTCTGACCGCTCCAGTCTTTGCAGAAACAGAAAACATTTTGCCAATTTGACTGGTCTACAATCGAAATAGGGCTTTCTTCGTGTAAAGGCAAGAACGCTTTTTTCACTTCCAACACTCTGCGAATGTTTTCAGAAAAATCCATTCCCGTATTTTCCCAGTCGTCCGGATTTGTGGCTACGGTATTGATTCGTTTTGTAAATGCGTATTCGATTCCGGTTGTAATCATGAAGCCTTTAGAGAATAAAGCTGAAAAATAGATTCTCTGCAAAAAGTGGCTGATATTTTTGTTGCATTCTATATACAATCTGTC
>JAXJQT010000510.1:0-1149 GCA_036311025.1 Spirochaetota bacterium | reverse complement strand
TTACATATGATTCCGTCTACATCACTTTTTGTCGTATATCTCGGATTAAAAGCGACTCCCGAAAAGCTGGGAATCAAAGAATATTGCTATATAGTCAATGAAAATGATGATGTAGCCAAAGTCACTAAGAAATGCAGAAAATTCTTTCCTCATGAACAACGTCCGATATTTTTTACATCTTATATGCTTGATGAAGATATGACAAAAGACGGTCGTTTGACTGTTTCGTTGTGTGTTACCGATAATGAAAAATATTGGAACAAATACAAAGACGATAAAGAAGCATATCGCAATGAAAAAAAACGTATTGCAGATAATTTAATAAACAGAATTGAAGAACATTTCCCGGGAATAAAAGATTGTATTGAAGTAATCGAAATCGGAACACCGCTTACAATGAAAAAATTCAGTCTTAACGACGGAGGTGCCGTATACGGAGCTGCTCAAGAATGGGCTCAAACAAATCTGTTCCGTTTCCCTAACACATTTCACAAAAAGAACTTGTATTTCTCAAGTGCATGGGTAACTCCCGGCGGCGGAACTTCCGGTGCGTTAATCAGTGCTATCGGTTGTGTAAGTAAATTATTAGATTATTACGGAATAAAAAAAGAATACGATGATTTTGCACTTCCTATGCCTGTTCCCGGTGACAATCGTCCTGAAAACGTCAGATGAAACGCTACAAAATAAAAAAGGAAACAGAACTTTATCCGCACGTAAAAAAATGGTTTGAAGATAAAGGCTACACTGTTCATGCAGAAGTAAAAGATTGCGATTTAACAGCCGTAAAAGATGACGAATTGATAATCGCAGAGTTTAAACGGGGATTAACAATCGAACTTTTACTTCAAGGTGTTGCACGCCAAAAATCTGCCGAAAACGTCTATATTGTAATCCAAAAGCCGCCGGTAAAATACCGTAAGCTTTTGGATATTTTATATATCTTGAAAAAACTGGACTTAGGTCTTTTATTAGTTGATTTCGAAGATTCTGAAAATGCAGAAGTTGAAGAGGCTTTAGCTCCGAAACAATCTTCACGAGTAAATAAAAAATCACGCAAACGGCGAATGATTTTGAAAGAATCAGCATTACGGGCAACTGACGGAAATTGCGGCGGCAGTAATCAAAAAAAGCTTCTCACTCTTTACC
>JAXJQT010000509.1:0-6627 GCA_036311025.1 Spirochaetota bacterium | reverse complement strand
GATTACCGTTGTCACTTTTATCACCGTCATCGGTTACTTGTGTACAACTAAACATCATTGTTAAAATCATTGTTAATAAAATTAAAAATCTTTTCATCATTTTTTCCCCTTTAAATTGTTATATTTTTATAATTTCATTTTTTGTTTTAGGCTTCATAAATGTCTACGATTTTTCTGGAATACTTAAATTCAGCTTTTCCTTTATAAGAGTTTTAATAGTTCCGATTTGACTAATTTCTTTTAGATTATCTAAAGAAAAAATTTTATTAATATTTTTTAAATTACTGCTATATAGATAGATTCCTTCTGTATCAATGATAAGTACCTTATCACTAATCAATTTTGACATGTTACACTCTTTATTTTTATCTAAAATCATTTTATCTAAATTACAGTATTGCTCACATTGGGTTTGTAAGTTTTTCTCTGTATCAATTGATAACTTTATTTCTACCGGTAAATAATATCCCAAAAAAACTATAACATTATCAACATACGCAGTATGACTATTTTTTTTACATGGACATTCCTTATAAATAGTTGAAATATCGCTTAATTCCTGTAAAAGAAAGTTTGAATAATATGAACGAAATTGTATTTCTAAAAAGAAGCTTCTTCTATACTCATTCGCATAATGCAACCAATTTGATTTATCTATTTTTGATAATGGACATATTGAAACTATACTTTGTTTTACATAATCAGGAACATCGTTTTTTGACATAATAAGTCTTTTTAATTGGTCAAAGTCTTCACCAAAAACACCTGTAATACTACTTTGTTTTGAAACTTCAATAATATTTTTAAACTCTGAATATAAAATAGGATTTTTTAAAATTACAATATCAGATATTGGTGCATATATTTGACTTTTCCAATGCATCTCATTTTCTGTAGCATAAGAATTATTCAGAAGTTTTCCTTTTACTCGTCCAATTGCAAAAATACTACCTCCATAACTATTGTATAATTCTTCACTTTTATTCAATGATTGAGTAATAAGCATTTTTCCCTTTGGGAGAAATAATTCTTCATTATTACTAAACTCTTTTCTTAGTCGCTGAATTATTATTTTTGAAGTTACAGAAAACATAAAAAATACTATGTCATCTTTTTTTATCCATTTAGGTGCAGTCCATTCGACATAAGCATTTTCCTCAAAAAGATAATCTAATGCCGTAATACTTTTTGTATTGAGAAAAAGAGTAATTATCTCTTTAAGAGTTTTAGAAACAGATATATTAGCTATATATGATTGAACATTGTTACTCATACAAACTCCTTAATTTATTTCAATCCCATTATTTTATTGAGTTATAACTCTTGAGGTCGTTCTTCTAATTTTTCCAAAAATTCTTTACTAAAGCCTTTGTATATAAATAATTTCATTAGTTTCCCCCTATTTCCCATTAATGTGTTTTGACAGAGCAAATATAGTTTCCGGCTTCAAAATCTGAAATCAAATTGTCTTTCTCTGCCAAAAGTTTATTCATTTCAGCTTTTAAGCGTTTTTTCTCAGCTTCCATTTTTTCGTACTTTTCAGCAATCCGCAGTTGTTCTTCTGCCGGAATAATAGGTATCTGTAGATTATTCAAAAAGTCAGCTTTTATAGACGGCAACGCTTTTGCATTTGCAGAGAATCCTTGAAATACTTCCAATGCATTTTTGCTTTCCAAAAGAACTTTCAAGAATACAGGATTAATCGCATCTTTATCAGCTCTGATGATATACAAATTACTTGCCGGAATAATTTTCTTATCTTCTAAATCCTTTACTAATACAATTTTAGCAGTATCCGAGATTACCATTCCCAAAAGGATGTCATTCTCTTGTAAAATGAGATTTGAATATTTTTCTTCGATACAATCCAGATAAAAAAGCTCATCGTCTATTTCATTATCTTTGATATTTTTTACCGACAAATAGAAGTTTCCCGACGGAAGAGCCGTTTCTTTTTGGTCTAATTCATCAGATTTGTATTGAACGCCTCTTGTTATTTTTGCCAATTCACCGAGTTTTTTGTATTCCTTTACGCCGGCTATTTTGATTTTTTCTTCCAAGAAATATTTGTTCGAAGTAAATAAATAATCATTTTCAACGACTTCTTGATAAGGTACATATTTGCTGAAAACCGACTGTTCTTCTTCACTCAAAAGATATTCTCCGTGAATTTTTTTTGCATCTTCAAGGAATAGTCCGTTACTTCCGCGTCTTGTTTTGGAAAAAATAGATGTCGCATTTATAAAATGTATTTTTGCATTCTCTTTTTTACTCAACACAACCAAAGCTGTATTTATCATTGTGTACGGATAAAAAGTTCCGGACGGCATTTCTATGACAGCTTCTACGTATTTATTTTCGATTAAATATTTTCGCAACTGCTTTTCGCTTCCGTTTGAAAACAACATTCCTTGAGGTAAACAAAAAATCGCTTTTCCGTCATCACTGACCATATCCAACGCTTTCAAAACTACGCCGATTTCCAGTCGTTTTGTTTTCTCGCCCAATCGTGATTCAATCTGTGTTTCGTAAATACCGAAATCTGTTTTTCCTTGAAACGGCGGCAACGAAAATACTCCGTTATATTTCTCTGCCGGTTCAAAGTTGAAAATATCATCATTTATCAAATTCCCCGTAACTTCATTCAGTTCTAAAAGAATATTTGAAATGATAAATATTTCTTTGTTTATTTCGATTCCGTTGAAAAAAACGCCTTCGTAATTTTTTGATGCATAACTTATAAAACTGCCTAATCCCGAACCTAAATCAATAACCGAATCTTTTTCTTTAAAATCGAATATTTTGCAAACCAAATCATTTATTCCTTCCGACTGGATAAAATCACAACATTGTCTTCCTTCAAGTAAATAATTTGTATCTGTTAAATAATTCAATAACTGTTCCTCAGAAACTTTTTTAAAAGCCGATAATTTCTTTTCCGCAAGTCCCGCTTCATTTAAATGTGTTCGCAGTAAATCTCGCGAAAAATTGACCAAGCTCACCTTTTCAATTAAAAAAGAAATTTCTGAATCTAAATCCAAATCGGACTTCTTTGATAAAAGAGCAAGAAAGGCAACAAGATTCTTTTCGCATTTGAATTCTTCCAACGCCCTCTCAGTAATAAAATGTTTACTATAAGACATATTAATCCTCCTTTAGGTTTATCATTTTTTCTTGTATATACATATTCAAGCATGCTTTATATAATCTATATACACCTCATTAACAAATACGTCAATAAATTTCTTCTTGAATTTCGATATTCAGGCAAAAAAACAAAAAAGGTATGTCCTCAATAAAACAAACTCCGCAATTTCCGTTTATTCATTCCGCCAGATAAATCAGTGCCGACATTCTTTTTTCAATGAAACCAACCAAAGAAACTGAAGAATACAGAGAAACAGATAGTAAATTTTCTTTTATTCTGATGCAGAAACTGATAAGTGTAACTTGATTTACATTTATAATTTCTATAAAATTATGCACATCTTAATTAGATAAAGGAAAATAAAAATGAAAACTATTTATGAAGGTAAAACAAAAAACGTTTATGGTCTTGATAACGGTAATGTTTTGTTAAAATTCAAAGATGATTGTACAGGAAAAGACGGAGTTTTTGATCCGGGTGAAAATACTGTAGGTTTAACAATTGAAGGAATCGGTAAAGCTAACTTAATTACTTCAATTCACTACTTTGAATTGTTGAAAAAAGCCGGTATCAAAACTCACTATGTCAGTGCAAATATTGACGATGCAACTATGGAAGTTCTTCCTGCGACTGTTTTCGGTCACGGTTTGGAAGTAATCTGTAGATTGGTTGCTACAGGAAGTTTTATCCGTCGTTATGGTGAATATATAAAAGATGGCACACCGTTAGAAGGTGGTTATGTTGAATGTACTTTCAAAAATGACGAAAAAGGCGATCCTTTAGTTACAAGCGAAGGTTTGGCTGCTCTCGGTGTTATGACTCAAGAAATGTTTAACAGCATGAAAGAGCAAACATTGAAAATTACTAAAATCGTTGCTGATGATTTGAAATCAATCGGACTTGATTTGTGGGACATCAAATTTGAATTCGGTTACAACAACGGTGAAGTTATTTTAATCGACGAAATCGCTTCAGGTAACATGCGTGTTTACAAAGACGGCAAAATCGTTGATCCTGTTGAATTAACAAAACTTATCAACAATCGCTAATATTTAAATAGTCCGCAAGGCTGTTTTTAGAAGCACTTATTGATTTTTTCAATAGGTGCTTTTTTTGTTTTCACTACAACAGCATATAATTACTCAAAAATATGATAAAATCACACGCAAATCTACAATGATTTATCTGTTGGCATAGAAGAAAAAAATGAAAAAGATATATATTTTTGTTTTCTATATTTATTATTTATTTCAAACTGTTTTGCTCAAAATGCTGAATTAAAATTTTATTTTGATTCTTCTCAAGATTTCTCCGGTTATTCTGTTGCTACGTATTTAAATGATTATTTAGACGAAGAATTAAATATTGCAAATGATGATGAAGAATTTCTGGAAGTTTTTGACGACGAATACATTCAATCTATTTTAAATGAAAATATCCAAGAATTAAATTTTACTCCTCTTTCAAAATTAACAAAAAACAATGATTGGCTTTTTCGTCAAGCTCTGAATGAGTGGGATTATGAAAAAGGTGAGATATATCTTGTTGCTTGTACAGACTCAATGTTTGCAAAAAGCGAAATATTTTTAATTGTCGTAATAAAAGGAGAAAATGACTTCCTTTGGAGAGCATTCTTAGCAGAAGAAAACGAGAATTTATAAATTTTAGATTCGTAAAAATAAAAGATGCAATCGGTGAATTTAATGTAAATACGCATTTGGATTCTCTCAGTAATAAATATATTATTTTGAAAGATAATTTTAAGTAATTCCACATCATAAATTGATGAAATTACTTCCAAATAATAAAACATAAAATTGTCGATTTTCTTGAATTAACAAATTCATTTTATAACACAAAAGCATTTGGAAAATATTAAGTGCTTAATCTCTTTTTTATGGAAATTGAAAATGAAAAAAATCTTAAAGCCACTTTTATTTATACTTTCTGTTTTTTGTATTCTTTGTTTTGTGTTTGCCTTGGCAATCAATATTTACATGTTTTCTTTTACCAAGAATTATATCTTTTCTGAACTTGAAGATGTGCCGACGGCTCAAGCCTCCATGATTTTGGGAGCCGGAGTCAGTACTACAGGAACAATTTCTCTCGCTGCTCGAGATAGAGTAGAAGCTACCATGGAATTGTATCACACCGGGAAAAGTGAAAAAGTAATAATTTCCGGTGACCATGGCAGAAAAAATTATGACGAAGTGAATTCCATGAAAAATTACATCAAAAATATGCATCACATTGCAGACGAAGACATTTTTCTGGACCACGCAGGATTTTCAACTTACGAAAGTATGTATCGCGGTCGAGATGTTTTTTTAATGGACAATGTAATTGTTATCTCTCAAGAATTTCATTTACCCAGAGCCATTTATATTGCAAGAAAACTCGGACTGAATGCGGTCGGCTACGTAGCAAAAGAAATAACTCCTTTTACCGAAGCAACTCATACAATCTGGAATATTCGCGAGTTCTTAGCCAGAGTAAAATCCTTTTTCCTTGTAACATTTGATATAAAACCTACATACTTAGGTGAAACAATTCCAATTTCCGGAGACGGCAGAAAAAGTTGGGATTAACAAAACTTTGGAATCCCGTCTAAGCATTACGACATAAAAAATGCACCTCCTAAAATTGAACTTTATTTGTCCGACTTTACGGGTGCACTTCAAAACGCCTCTTTTCTTAGTTTACTCTGCTACCGCTCGCTTTGTGACTATGTTTATGGCTGTCTCGGCAATGGTATCCAACGGTCGTACAATTTGCAAATGTTTCAGTTTCAATGCAACATTCGGCATTCCGTAAACAATAGAAGTTTTTTGATCTTGCCCCATTGTAATACCGCCTTTTTTCATTATCTTGCCGATATTCTCAGCTCCGTCTCGTCCCATTCCTGTCATTATACAAGCAAGGCAACTATTCCCAAAAACTTCCGCTGCAGAATCAAACATTACATCTACAGACGGCTTATGCCCGCTTACCGGCTCTCCGTCCATTACACGCACTACGGTAGCTAATGATTTCTTTTCAAATTTCAGATGTTTCCCGCCCTGTGCAATCAAAATTCTGCCGGCTTTTACCAAGTCATTATCTGCAGCTTCTTTTACTTGCAACGGGCAAATCTTATTAAGACTTTCCGCAAATTCTTTTGTAAAACCAGCCGGCATGTGCTGAACAATCACTATCGGTACCGGAAAATTTGCCGGAAACTTCGGTAAAATATCTCGCAAAGCATTAGGTCCGCCTGTTGAAATCCCTATTACAAGTATTCTGATTTCCGGGATTTTAACAATCGGCTGCAAATATTCTTCCGGATTTTCGGGAGTCATCTTAGGAAGTGTTTTTAAAATACTCTCGGATGATACTTTCGATACTTCATGTGATTGAATACTTTCCCAATTTACTTTTGGTGCATTCGGGCAAAAACTTAAAACCGTTTCGATTAAGTTTTGCTGAACCTTGTTCATATC
>JAXJQT010000508.1:0-4283 GCA_036311025.1 Spirochaetota bacterium | reverse complement strand
ATTCTCGATAATTCAATTCTACAAGCGTTTCTTGCGGTTTCAAGTTCGGCTTCTGGATTTTTACTTCACTTTCTTCATTATCTACTGTCACAACAATAGTTTTTGATGAATTTTCTGATTGATTGCCGGCTTTATCAAAAGCTGTCGCCGTGATTGTATATTCGCCGGACTTTAAATTTTCAAATTTATAACTCCATTGATTCCCGGCTATTACAGCTGTCGGCGGATTTCCTTTATCCGATACTCTTTCGCCGTTACAAAAAACGCTCAGTTCTACTTTTGTAACTTTTACATTATCAGTCACAGTACCGGCAACAAAAAAGCTTCCACTCTGATATGCCAAGTTTTCCGGTGTAGTAATGCCTATTTCCGGTGCGGAAATATCGGGAGCTGTACCTCCTCCTACAAACATATTTGATGTATCACAAGACCAGATACTGAATATCAAAAATAAAATATATAATCGCTTCATTATTTTCATTTTCTGCCCCCTTGTTTTTAATCGTAGTTTCCGCCGTCACGGTCATGAAATTTGGCTTCCAAATCATTCTCATCTTTTCCAGATTCACCAGCCTTAACCTCTATCGCATCGTTCATTTGCCATTTCCAAAGTAATTTACTACCGGATTTTTTACACTGTAATCCGTGGAAATAAATCTTTTCCGGTACGCCCCAAGTTATCGCTATACTTTCACTATCTACCGTACCAGCCAATAACATTCCGTATTCCGCAAGTGCTATTTCCAAAGTTTCATTCGCTGAAACTGACGGCATCCATCCTGACGGTACACTCTTTTCGTCCCATGTTACCGGGAATCCGCTTATTGTGTTACTTCCGCTTTTTACGTCACCGCCTCGGAACATTATGAAATAATTATTATCACTAACATATTTTGATTTCAAAACTGTTTTAAAGGCTCTTTCAAGGGAAAAGTCACTGGTTACACCGGATTCAGTAGTCGCCTGTGCCGTAATCCAATATTCGCTTGCACCTGCACTGCTACCAATAGTCACACCTTCATATTTAGTTCCACGCCATGTTACAGAACCGTTTTTGTTTGTCTCATAATCCAGCTTCTTACTTCCAAACTCTGAACTAGTATCATAAAATTTACTGGAACTTACATAATATTTTACAGTCGCACCGTTTGTAACGGTGTGAATTTTTACGGTTGTAGTCACAGCCTTATCTCCGCGTCCGGAAATTTTGTTTACACGTATTACCGGCGGTTGCGGTTTATCGCCAGTAGAGAGAGTTTCCTCATCGATATCTCCGGATGTCAGTCCGACAATGTCTTTCACTATTCCGGTATCAGTAGTCACGGTATATTTTTCGCCTGTCATCAAGTTTTCTTTCGGTACAGTGACAGTTACTACTTTTCCGGAAACAGCAACCGCAGAGCTTTCCATTACGATTTCTTGCTTGTAGTAGCCCATACCTGCAAAAAGGTCTACCAAGTCCCCTTCTGTCGGATCATATTGATATTTCAAAACATATTTAGCTGATAAGTCAGCTTTTCGTTTATTGCTCGGATCAACACCGTTGATAGTTTTTTCGTAATAAGCTCCAATTCCGCTTTTCAATGTGTAGTACTCGTTGTACTGTGCCGGTGTCAACACTATCGGAGCAGCATAAGCCTCACGTTTCAGTGTTATTTTCTTTCCGGCTACAATCGATACGTTTTCATTGAATGTATAAGTCAATGTAGCACCTCCGGTTGATGAATTATAATTTGACTCAAAGTTGGAAATGCTCGGAGCAATCGTGTCTATACTTACCTTGTAAGACGACAAATTCATATCGTCATTCGACCACAATACTTCCATATCCTGAGTTGACAAAGCATCTGTTACACTTCCGGTAATTCCGGAAATTTTCAAAGGTGATTTTGTTTCTCCGGCAGCACTTCCCACTGTATAAGTAGCAGTATATACGAGCCCGTTATTAGACCAATTTCCGCCGGAAACAGCTCCGCCGTTATTCAAAGCAATGCTGATATTACCGCTTGTGCTGCGAGAGAACTCAAGAGAAATATCTATCACGGCACCAGTAGTACAAGTTTCGTTACTCTTAGATGATTTTACAGCCAACAATCTCGTTTTATTTGTATCTACGGTAAATTCTAACGTATCAGACACCGGACTGCTGTTGCCTGCAACGTCTGTTTGATAAACTGAAATCGCAAATGATTGTTTACCACCTTGTATTACTGTCAAGCTAGCCCTAACATTCTCAGGTAATTCTGAGAATGTCAATTTTCCGTCACTTACAGAATCAGAATCCTGTATTGTCATATTCGTACCGTTTACACTTATCGTATAATCAAATATTCCGCTGCCGCCTGTTTCTTCACCGAATCCGCTTATTACCAAACTATTACAGCTTGTCACCGTACCGCCGTTTGTTATTCCGCCGATCGTCAATTTTTTCGGAGCCGCAGTGTCGATTCCGCATGCAAAACTGTGAGAAGGAATCACGGTAGACAAATCATTTAATGCGATATCTTGGATAGTTCCGTTTACTTGGGAAACTGTTAATTGTTTATTACCAGCGGTAGAATTGCCGGCAGCTACGTTATAAACAAATACGATATTTTTAGAACCGCTTCCGCTTAGGTATGTAGCCACTCCGCCACTGGAAAGTGACAATGTCGCACCGTCTGCAACATTTACAATTTCACTGCATGTCATCGTAATCTGAATCATCTTGCCGACATTATACCAACCGGTTGCTGAGGTTGTCAGACTTTCAATTGTAGGAACTTTTGTATCAATATTTATTGTATGAGTATCCACAATCGTCGTTGCGTCTGCCGAAATTTCATCTGAAAAAGATAGAACTTTAGGACGCTTATCTTCAACTTCACCGGCAATTGTTTTTACATCCAGTGACTCTCCGCTGTCTGTACTACCGACATCATATTTAACTTCTTTTGTTTTCCCATAAGATTTGTCTTCCGAAATAGTCAAAGTTTTTCCGTTAGTCAAAGTCAATGTCAATGCAGTCGTAACCTTTACTTCCTTGTTGAAATTCAATACAATCGGAATAACAGTCCCGGCTTTGTATGTACCGGAAGATATCGTCGTGCTGATACTTTGAAGTTCAATAACTTCACCGTCTATGGAGAAATTTACGCTTTTTGATGATACATTGCCCGCTTTGTCTGTCATTTTCACACTTACGGCAAACGTTGTCTTTACACCGGGGTTAGCGGTACAAGTAATCGTAGCTGTTCCGTCTGAAATCGATTTTTCCGAAAGAGATTCTTCTTTTTTACCGTTTACAATACACTCAATCGAAGCAACACCGCTGCCGTCGTCTGTCAAATTGCTGATTGTAAGAGTTTGATCATCCAGATAAGACTTTCCGTCAGGATCTCCATTACCATTTTTAATAGTAATAGCATTAATCGCGGTATCGATTCCGATTTCTTTATCTTTGAAGTTATCACTCGGCAAAGTCGCATTCCATAGATTTCCCGCCATATCAGTAATCGTACCGCTTTGAAGATTAGAAACTTTCAAGTCTTTATTTGCTCCGGTAGTGTCACCTTCCCCTACCTTATAAGAAAAATTCATTACTTGACCTTTTCCGCTTTGTAACAACGCAATTTTATCATTACTCATTTTCAACGCTAAAGTACCTCTACTGTTTCCTATTTTAACGTCTTCATTAAATGTCAATGTCACAATTATTACATCACCGGCTTTATACCAGCCGTCTGCCGCCGTTGTAGTAATAGAAACAAGTTCCGGCGGTGTAGTATCGATAGTAATCTGTTTTGTAGCCGCCAAGTTTGTAGCAGTAGACAAAACATTGGCATTTAAAGTCAGTGGACCGCCTAATCTATCTTTTACCGTTCCACCCAAATCTGAAACATTCAAAACTTCCGTTGTAACATCACCGTCTTGTACATCATACTTTCCGGTAATCTCTCTACTGAAAGTGTCTGTCACTGGTATTGTCACTGTAACAGGACTTCTGTCACGCACAGCATTCAAAGTCACCGTAATATTCTCTGATACACTTACTTCTTTATTGAAAGTAAGTGTAATCGGAATTTCAGTTCCTACAGTACAAGTACCGCTTGGAATAGTGGTTTCTATACGTTCAAGTATTATAGGCGAGTCATCTATAGTAAACTTAATACTTGCCTCCGGCGAAACATTACCGGCACGGTCACGTTGCTTTGCCGCAATTGTATAAGTCAAGTTTTCTCCTATACCCGGTTTACATTCATAATCGGCAAAAGAACTTTGCCAATCATATATCACTTCACTGT
>JAXJQT010000507.1:0-2625 GCA_036311025.1 Spirochaetota bacterium | reverse complement strand
GTTGGATGGGAATCTTAAAAAACCTATATTCTACATTCACGTTTAAGTTTAATATTTTTGATAATGAGTCTCCGCATACATTAGATTTCAGTCTTGCACCAAAAGTAAACTGGATTATTCCGTCAAGCTCACTTGACAGCTTAAAAGCACAGCTATGGGAAGAAGAAGTCGCAAACTTGCAAAACCAGAATGACTATCCGGTAAAATACACTTGGAATCAAATCACCAATATTTATGCAGAAGACTATGAAGGTGAAGGCGATGTACAAAAGACAAATGTGGGACGTTTGACAAATGCCGCAAAAGAATATTTGTATTACCGAACAAACGGGCGTAATTTGAATGATTTGGTAAAAGAATATTACGAAAGCGACCATTTTTGGGAATCTGAAAAGAACTTTCGTAATCTCTTCGAAAATCTAAACTTTACAAGTAACTATAGTTACAAGAAAAACTCTACTACGATAATTAATTTCGCAAATACATTTACCGTAAACCTTGCAAATATAGGTGAATTCTCCAGCGGAAAAGGTGACGAAAGTGTTTCTCCTTTTGCAATTTATCCTAATGAAAACTTATCATTAAGTTTTTTTAATTCTATATTTACCTACTCTATGGGACTTTCTTTCAGCAAAGAAGTTGACAGATATTACTCAGGATATACAACAGCAGAAAAACGTCTTGATAAATACAATTTGATGACAACAACAAATACGCACAATTTCAACTTTACGCTGTCTAATTCATTATTTGAGTTTAAATTACCAAAGGGAAACTGGCTTTCATTTACCAGTGCAACTACATTAAAACATAACAAAAACAGAATCTTCAAATCCGGAAGTGCTAATGCTTCTGAAGAGGATCTTAATAATTTTGAACGTTATTTTTATTTGCAATCACAAACATTCAGTTTAAATGTTTTGATGGATATTATAAAATTTAATCTCACATTAAAACCTTACGAATATGTAGACCACGGTTACAAAATAGCCGTAGAAACAGGAAGCATATCTTTAGGTTACAATATCACTGAGATTCCTAAACTGTTTAATATTTTGAACATTTCATTCAATCCGTCAATATCGCTTAAATTTGCTCCGTTCCACGATCCATATTGGACAGCCAGCGGTACTACGGAATCTACTTCGCAAACATATTATGACAACAACACGCTCGATTTTTCATTCTCTATGGATATGGTTTTCGGAAAAGGAAGTGATTACGAAACTACATTGCATTTTGCTACATCCAGCCGAAATAAGAAAATGTATCAATATTATGACGGAACAAAAGATTTCTTCGAAGATTTGGGTAAATCTTTCAACTTTGCCAGTGAAGCAGACCGTCGCGAGAGTGATTTTAATCTACAAAAGATTGAGTTTTCACTTGCACACAAATTGCACGATTGGGCGTTGTATTTTGAATATTCCGGAGCTCCGACAAAAGACAGTACAGGTAAAAAATATATCTGGGAAAATACTTTTATCTTCCAGGTTACATGGCAAATCGACAGTAAAAACCAGTTGATGAAACTGTTTAATAAGACAAAAGTTGACCAAAAATATAAAGAAGGTGAATGGGTTCAGCCGTCAATGTCTATGGAATTGGATGAATAATCCTTTTTCGGGATATACGTCTGTCACCTATAAAGGAGTCGAATATGAGCAACTTGGAAAAAATATGTGAACTAATCAATAATTCAAAAAAGATTGTGATTTTGACAGGAGCCGGAATCAGCACAAGTTGCGGTATTCCGGATTTCAGAGGGCCTAACGGAATATACAGTTATGTCGGTAAAAAATACAATCTTCCTTATCCAGAAGCAGTTTTCGACATTGATTACTTTCATCAACGTCCGGAACCTTTTTTTGATTTCTCAAAGGAAATATTCATAAATAAGCCGCAGCCGTCATTTACACATAATTTTATTGCGGCATTAGAAAACAAAGCGAAAAAGATAAATCTGCTCGTTACACAAAATATAGATATGCTTCACGAACTTGCCGGAAGTAAGAAAATAATTGCTTGTCACGGGACATATCACACGGCACATTGTTGCAAATGCGGGAAAAAATATACTTTGGAACAGTACGAAATAAAATTAAAAAGCGGCGAAATCATCAAATGTGAATGTTCCGGTATCGTAAAACCTGATATCGTTTTCTTCGGTGAATCCTTGCCGGAGTCTTTCATCGATTTTTTGAACTGTCCGACACCTACGGATTTGGTAATAGTCTTAGGAACATCACTTACCGTACAGCCGGCAAGTTTGCTTCCGTTGGCAATCAAACGGCACTACAATATTCCGATGATACTAATTAACAAAGACTCAACACCGTATGACGACAAGTTTGATTACATAATCAAAGACGACATTGATGAAACATTCAAGAAAATCAATGATAAATTGAAGCTAATTTAAGCCATCCAGAACTTTAGTTTTCTAATAGGAGCCAGACACTTATTCTAAAACAGGATAAGTGTCTGGCTCCTACCACATTACCACAAACCAAAACAGAATCGACGTCTGGCACCTATCTAAAAAAGACATAATCATAACCACCCGTCAAACGGGTGGTTTGCACTTAGCCTATAAGGCTAGGTTCCCATGCAAGACTTAAGTCC
>JAXJQT010000506.1:0-3331 GCA_036311025.1 Spirochaetota bacterium | reverse complement strand
CTGGCAGAATATGATTATGACACAGACATTGCCGTTCAGCGAAAAGAAGCGTTTGACGATGGACTATCACAAGGTCGCAATGAAGGTATTTCCATCGGTTTGTCACAAGGAGCACAACAAGCCAAGCTTGAAACTGCGAAAACTTTATTAGCTTTCGGTGATTCGATTGAAAAAGTATCAAAAGTTACTGGTCTATCGCCCGAGGAAATAGAAAAATTGTAATTAATTAGAAAATAGGAGACAAAAAACTTTCGACCGAAAAGTTTTATGTTTCCTTTTTTATGTGAAGAACAGTAACAAACACGAAATCTAAGACTCTGCCGACTTTTTGACAAAAAATGCTGTTTTTGATATAAGCGACACACAATGATAACATCATATCGATTTTCCGAAGAAACAGAATTAGACATTAAAAATGAAATAGAAGAGTACGGCGGAGGCGAAATATTTTTTGGTTGCAGTATTGATGAAGAGGGAGTGATTTTTCAAGCACAACCGATTTGTTACGGTAACGAAGAAATGGTTTTGGCTCCTTATGAAATAGCAGAAAAATTCAGTGCCGTTCTTCATAACCATCCGTCCGGCGTTACTCAGCCGTCAGCCGCCGATATGCAATATGCGTCAGTTTTGAAAAATCAGGGTATCGGTTTTTTTATTACAAATAATACAGTTTCACGACTTACAACAGTTATTCCGCCGATAGTATTGCAGCGTTCTCGCAAGATTACTGATGCGGAACTTGAAGAAATTTTTTGTAATGACGGCAAAATTGCCAAAATAAAACCAGGTTATGAAGTGCGTGAAGACCAGTTGAAGATGTCTAAAACGGTAGCACAAGCTTTTAATGATAATGAACTGGCATTAATTGAGGCTTCTACCGGAATCGGGAAGTCGTTGGCTTATTTGATACCGGCTTTTTTGTATGCCGATAAAAATAATGCTCGTGTCGTGGTTTCTACAAATACGATTACACTTCAGTCACAACTTATAAATAAAGACATTCCGTTTGTTAAAAAATTGCTTGATTCGCCGAGTAATGCTTGTCTAGTAAAAGGTCGACGTCATTATTTTTGCAAGATGAAGGCGTATCACTTGGAAAGTGAACTGGAATTTTCAGAAGATGCACAGGCTTTGAATGAAATACTTGAATGGGCGAACAGTACATCTACCGGAACTGTAGATGAATTAAATTTTGTTCCTGAGGCGAATGTTTGGGAAAAGGTTGCCTCTGATGCAGATTTTTGTATGTCCAATCAATGTGTTTTTTTCAGAGATTGTTTTTTGCAAAAGGCAAGGCGAGCAGCGAGCGAAGCGAATATTCTTATTGTTAATCATCATGTTTTGTTTGCTGATTTGCAGCTTCGTTATGAATCCGGAAGTTTTAATGAAAATATTCTTTTGCCGCCTTATCAGAAAATAATTTTTGATGAGGCACATAATATCGAAAAAGCTGCCGGAGCGTATTTTACTCATTCTTTTTCCAAGAGTGGTTTTTATAAATTTTTCTCGCTTTATCGCGGTAAACGCGGAAAGAGTTTTTTGAAAAGTTTTATAAAAAAAATGTGTGCCTCTCCGTCGAAAGCTCTTTATGCTGCCGGTGAATATGTAGAACGTGAAGTTTGCGGTAATCTTGAGCAGCTTTATGCTCTTGCTACGGAAGAATTGGAAAAATGCGATGAATACGTTCGTACCGTTATAGATAATGAATATCGAGGCGGACGACTCAGTATAAATTATCGTGTTTTACCGCAAGAGTGGGATAGCGAAGAATTTCGTGAGGCGATAATTTTACCGCTGAGAAATATTGTCGAGTCGATGGATACTCTTTTGCAAAGCATGAAGCAAGTAAATACATTTTTAGATTCGTTGTCTGATAAAGAAAAAATGCAATATGAGACGGATTTCCGAACAGTTCAAGGTTTTACCAGCAAGTTAGACTGTTATATGAAAGAACTTTCGATGTTACTTTCTGCTGACGAACGCAGTGTAAATTGGATTGAAATTTTTGGAGAACCGGAGTCTCCTCTTTTTAATATTGTGTCGTCTCCTTTGTACGTAAGTCATTTTTTACACGATGCACTTCACAGTGTGTTTGAAAGTGTGGTGTTTGCATCGGCGACTTTGACGGTTAATAAGAAGTTTGATTTTTTTATGAATATGACCGGCTTGAATCTTGTGGGGGATACAAAAAAGCTTACCGTAAAAACTTTTGAGTCGCCTTTTGCTTACAATGAAGTTGTTCTTTTTGCCGTGCCTGTCGATATTCCGGAGCCGAATCATCCTGATTATAATGAAGCATTGAATCGTTTTATTTACGAAAGTGTCAAAGCGACGAAAGGCTCGGCGTTTGTGTTGTTTACTTCGTATCAACAGTTGAGTCGTTCGTATGAAGATGTAAATCCGCAACTTCGTGAGGCCGGGTATCGATCGTTTAGGCAAGGAGACAAACCTAAAGATACTTTGCTTTCTGATTTTATATTAGAAAAAGATTCCAGTTTGTTCGGAACAGATTCATTTTGGGAGGGAGTAGACGCTCCCGGTGATACGCTTCGTTATGTAATGCTTACGAAGTTGCCGTTTAGAATGCCTACAGAGCCGTTGGAACAGGCACGAGTGGAAGATATGCAACGGCGTGGAATAAATCCGTTTATAAATTATACGGTACCGACGGCTGTTATAAAGTTCAGACAAGGATTCGGCAGATTGATACGAACGAATTCAGATTACGGAATAGTGGCTCTTTTGGATAGCAGAGTAATCTCTAAATCTTACGGAAAAACTTTCTTTACTTCGCTTCCGCGTTGTAAATTTGTATCCGGAACGACAAATGATATTATAGAAGCAATGAAAAAACACATTTGCGAGATGGAAAATAAAAGAAAATAAATAATCTACTTTATAGAATAGGAATGTTAATTGCTATTGTTATTTCAATCTGTAAAAATAAGACGTAGGTCGAATTAATATGGAATAAAAATTGCATAATAAATTTGCGATTTTTAAAAAATAAATTTATATGATGAAAAAAACCTTAGGAGGGAAAAGATGAGATTTACACAATTTTCCAAGAAATTATTATTTGTTCCTGTAGCTGCGGGAGCATTGCTGTGTTCTTGTATGGATGCTACAGAGGAAACACCAAATACGTTGGTAGCTCCTGAAGAAAGTTCTTTTACTTATGATATTAATGGTAATGTGAATTTCTTTGATGCTACATATCAGGAAGATTTAGAATATGATGAAAAAGAATTCAAAAACACAATTACTATTAATTTCAACGGAAGTGAAGCTCCGGCTATTACCGGTCTTGATGCTTTGGACGGAGAAGTAG
>JAXJQT010000505.1:0-1503 GCA_036311025.1 Spirochaetota bacterium | reverse complement strand
GTGCACACTTTATAGGTAATGCAAAAGAGTTGGAAGCATTAAAATTGTCTGCTGCCGGAAAGAAAGCTTTGGAGCCGTTGTTGCACTTAGTTTCTTCATTGGAAAAAGCCGGTTACGGTGATTATATGACAATAGATTTGTCTGAGTTATCTGATTTGGATTATTACAACGGAATTATTTTTAATATGTACGCAAACGGAGCTGAAATGCCGCTTGTTTCCGGAGGTCGCTATGATTTATTGTTTAAAGAATTGGGCCAGGAAAAAAGTGCGGTAGGATTTAGTTATTGGTTGTATCCGTTAGAAAAAGTTCTTCATGAAAAACTAACACTCGAAGAAAATTGTGAAGACATGAAAATCAGTAAAGATAACTTTGTTGATGATTTCCAGAAGGCAATAAAAGAAATTACTGCCGGAAAAAAAGTTCAGCTTAATTACGAATAATGGAGGGAAATCACATGGAAGAAAAAAAAATTATTACGATTGCCGTACCGAAAGGAAGATTGCAAGAGCAAATTGCGGAATATCTTGCCGGTCGCGGTGTTACTATAAAAGAAGAATCCAGAAAGCTGGATTATTATGATGAAAAGAACGGCTATAGATTTCTTTTCGTAAAAAACAGTGACGTGCCGGTTTATGTAAATTACGGAGTTGCAGATTTGGGATTTTCCGGTTCTGATGTCGTTTATGAAGGTGATTTTGAGTTTTTACACTTGGCACGTTTGCCTTTCGGAGGAACTCGAATTTGTGTTGCCGGTTATGAAAAGGACAGACCGCTTTTTGAGCAAAACGGATTGGAAAGAAGCTTTATTAAGCCGATAAAAATCGCTACAAAATTTACACGCTTTACCAATCATTATTTTGAAGAACGAGGAATTCCGGTACAGATTATAAAATTGACAGGTTCCGTAGAATTGGCTCCGATTTTGGGATTGGCTCACTTTATTGTAGACTTGGTAGAAACAGGTTCTACATTGCGTGAAAATAATTTGGCTGTAATCGAGGAAATCGGACGAACTCATGTTAAATTGATTGCAAATCCAAGTTTGTACCGACAGAATTACCGCAAGATTGATGACTTTGTCAGCAAATTACAAGGATAAATTATGCAGTTTTTTGATAACGGAAATAAAAAAGTATTAAGTGACGAGATTCTTTCTTTCTTAAAGGAAGAAGAAAAAGATGATATTGCAATAGAAGAATCTGTTCGTCAGATGTTGGTAAATGTTCGTGAAAATGGTTTTGCGGCAGTTCAAGATTATACAAAGAAGTTTGATAATTTTGAGTTGACATCTGATAATTTCAGAGTAAGCCGTGAAGAAATCGATGAGCTTGCTTCTAAAATCAGCCCGGAACTTTCGGCGAGCCTTGAAATTGCCGTGGAAAGAGTAAAGGCTTTTCACGAATGTCAAAAAGAGCAAGGTTTCGAGACTGTAGATGCTCACGGAAATAAAATGGGACAAAGAGTTGTACCGCTTGACAGTGTGGCTGTTTATGTTCCCGG
>JAXJQT010000504.1:0-1100 GCA_036311025.1 Spirochaetota bacterium | reverse complement strand
TCCCCTCTACAATCTTTATTTCTTCATCTGTTAGTCCGGTAAGTTCGTAGATTTGGTACGCAAGGCGGTCGATGATTTGATTCTTGAAAAAACTTAAAACCAATCTTACAGGAGAACGTAATGACATACGGATATATCAGAGTTTCCAGCGACAAACAAACAGTAGAAAATCAACGGCTTACTATTGTTATTTCTGCGGATTGATTCATTGAATTATTTTTTATAACTTGAAATCACTTTGAGAACTTACTACAGATTTGTAATAGCTTCTCTTAGTTTAACAATTCTTCAAGTTTCTTTACCGTATGCTCAAAAGAAATATCTTTTGCATACGAAAACTTCTTTTGATATTTTGACCACAAAGTTTTTAATTCATCACTATTTGAAATATTCGATATAATTGTACTTACATCTTTTATAAGTTCATTTGTTCTTCTGTGTGCTGATGTAGCTTGCAAGGCATTTTTAAAAAGACTTTTGCATAATTTTTAGTAGTACATAAAATATAAATATCGTAGAAATCACGAGGACGAGTATTTAGAATACCACGAGAAAGAATTGTTTCAACTTTTTCAGCAAGTATAGTTTCTATGTTGTATCCCCAAACAGAAATCCGTAAATCTTCATTAAAAAATCCAGAAATCTCATATTTCATAGCTTCGGGAGTAATGATATCACCGGTAGAAATATCTATTGAAAGTGGTGTTATGATTGCATCATAAACCGCATCAAGTCTAACTCTATAACCACCATATTTATCATCTTTGCGAATCGGAGAAATAGAAATAAAATTAAAAAAAACAATGTCTTGAATTGAAATATCACAAATTTCTTTAATAATGCTTGTAATGTTTTCTTCTGATAAATTAATATTTTTTAGTGTTGCATCTAAATCCATCGTCGAACGAGTTTCTAGCCAACCAAGACAGAAATAAGCATTCCTCCTTTTATTACAAATTTATCTTGATATTCAGAGACTGAAAGCCGTTCCAAGAATCGTTCAAACATAAAATTTTGCAATACAACTTGAGCTGGAAGTTTACTTTTTTTGGCGTAATTATTAATTTTCGCTTTAAAACTCATTGCTATTGAAGTTACTT
>JAXJQT010000503.1:0-3946 GCA_036311025.1 Spirochaetota bacterium | reverse complement strand
TTCCTAAAAAGTTAATAGAATTAGAGAAAAAAACTTCTCTTTACTTGCTTTAATGCGAAAAAAGTTTTTTTTATTGCATGATTGAAAGATTTTTTACTAAATTTCTTGTTTTCTACTTGTGAAACGCCATTTAAACAACGTTTCAGACCGTACAGTTCGACTCCGTTTTCTAAAGATTCTTCGGCACTTCGTACCTCAGAATGACGAGCAAACATTTTCGATTCGTTTATAACTTAATATAGATATCTCTCCTAAGTTACTGACGAAAACCTTTGTAGCTAGAAAGGTTTCCCTGGATAAGTTACTGACGACAATCATTCTAGCTAGAAAGGTTTCCCTGGGTAGCTATAATCGATATCGTAAGTAAGCTATATTCGATATAGTAAGTAAGTTATAATCAATTAAATAAACATTAAGAAAAAATAAAAAAAAGGCGAGTAACAAAAAAACATTAAAGTTCTTTTGACTCGCCTAAATTGTTGGTTCGTTAATTAAAAAATTAACCGGCAATTTCAGCCTTTAATTTCTCAATTGCGTTATCAATTCGTTTCAATGAAACTTCTTTTCCTATAACGTGCATTACAGGGAACATTTCAGGGCTTTTGTTTATACCGGTAATTGCAATTCTTAGCGGCATAAATACGGCTCCGGCTTTTACTTCATGTTTTTTAGAAAGTTCATAAAGTTGTTGTTCCAAATCTTTATCTTCTTTTACTTCAAAATCTGCTTCTACAACTTTGCGAATATCTGTAAGGATATCAACTACTTTTGCCTTTTCTACGTTTTTAGGAACAATCATTTCCCATGTTTTGTAAGGAGGCAATTCACCGAAGAAGAAATCAGAAAATTCAGGAGCTTGAGTAATCAATTCCATTCTTTCCTGTACCAAAGGCATTAATTTGTGTAGGAATGCCATTTCTTCCGCTGTAGGTTCTTTTGAGATAAGACCGGATTCGATATAATGCGGCAATGTAAGATTTACAAGTCGTTCAATGCTGCTTTGGCGAATGTATACTCCGTTGAAGTGCATTAATTTTTTGTAGTCAAAAATCGCCGGTGAAGTATTGATTCTCTTAATGTCAAAGATTTTTTGTAACTGTTCCATTGTAAAGAACTCGTCTTTGTCATTATATGACCACCCCAAAAGTGAAATAAAGTTAAGAAGTGCTTCCGGTAAATAACCGTTTTTGCGGAATTCTATAACTTGTGTCGCTCCGTGACGTTTAGACAATTTTTTACCGTCTTCTCCCATTACCATCGGCATGTGGCAGAATTTAGGCGGTTCCCAACCGAATGCTTTGTAAAGCAAAACGTGACTCGGTGTAGACGGAATCCATTCTTGTGCACGAAGTACATGAGTAATTTGCATCATGTGGTCATCGATAATGTTTGCAAGGTGATAAGTCGGAAAACCATCGGATTTTAAAAGTACAAAATCTTGTAATGTACTGTTTTCAACTTCGATTCGTCCGAGAATTTCATCTTCAAATACAGTTTTACCTTCAAGCGGTGCTTTAAAACGAATTACCGGCTGAATTCCGCTTGCTTTCAATTCTTCCACTTCTTCCGGTGACAAATCTCTACATCGTCTGTCATATCCGGGAGCCATTTTGTTTGCTTCTTGAATCTTTTTGATTCTTTCAAGTCGTCCGCTGTCACAATAGCAATAATAAGCATGACCGCTTTCTACAAGTTGCTTAGCGTATTTTTGATAAAGTTCTGTTCGCTGAGACTGAATATACGGTCCGAATCCTGCGTCTTTTTGCGGACCTTCATCGTAAGTAATTCCCAACCAATCAAAAGTTTCATAAATATCTTCCAAAGCTCCGTCGAAATATCGAGTCTGGTCTGTATCCTCGATACGCAAAATAAAATCTCCGCCGTTGGCTTTTGCATAAAGGAAATTAAAAAGTGCGGTTCTTAATCCTCCGATGTGCTGATAACCTGTCGGTGACGGTGCATAACGTACTCTTACTTTCATAAAAAAACCTCTCGTGTTTATAAATTGCAATTATCAAAATTTTTTCTTACTATAAAAGAACACTCTTTTTTTGGCAAGAAATAACTTAAAGGACAATGATTTTAAAGGTAAAAAACAGTCAAAATTTCATTTTTATAACGACTGAATGATAATGAACTTTTGTTTAAAATAAATTTTATATTTTTTTTTATATCTTGATTTCACGAATAGAAAAATTTACTCTAATATCCTAAACATTATCAAAATAAGATGTGAGGAAAACATGAAAAGCATAAAACACAAACTAATCTTAGCAAACACTATTATTGTTCTTTTTGCAGTAATAAACACCTCTGCTCCCAATTTTTTAATGGAAATTGCAGGACTTAAAAAGAATGTCTCGGAAATGGCAAATTCCAAAATAGAAAATATTTGGACTAACATTAATTTATTTTTGCAAACCCCCATCAATCTTACTAAGAATGCAGTTGATTACGTAAAAACTCATTCTATCACCAAAGACCAAACTGAAAACTACTTTGAACAAATGCTTACCGGCAAAGGAAACCTTTCACAGCTTTATTATACAAACGAAATTCCTTATTACAAAGACGGTGGTTTTTTTTACACAAGCACACATTTAGATCACGCTGCCGATTATGACCAAACACAACGAAGCTGGTACAAACAATCTGCAGGAAATGACGGAATTACGATAACCGACCCGTATGTTGACAGTACCACAAAAGAACTTGTCACTACAGTAGCCCATGCTGTTATAATTAATAATAAAAGCAAAGGTGTTGTCGGTATAGATATAGGGCTTTCGGAATTGACAAAAATGATATCTGAAATAAAACTTACAGAATCAGGAAAATCATTTTTACTTGATAAAAACGGCCGCTATATTACTAATGATGATAACAGTAAAATTTTAAATACAAATTTTTTCAGTGATTACAAAAATTTCTATCAATACAAAGACAAGATTACTGTCGATAAAACATTAATCGAAGCAAAATCAAAAAACAAACTTTACTTCTCGGCAAGAACTGTTTCCGAAGAAAGCGGTTGGATGTTTGTTACCGTAGGTCCTATAAAAGAACTTATCGGCAAACTTATTACCGATTTGATTGTCATAATAGTTGTTGCGATTTTCAGTATTATAATCGGTTGTGTTATATCTATATTCGTTGCAACTCAAATCGTAAAACCTATAAAATTGGTTGATACGGCTATTAATGAAATTGCCAACGGAAACGCAGATTTGACAAAACATATCGATGTTAAATCAAAAGATGAAATCGGAAGTCTCGTAAACGGATTTAACATTTTTATGGAAAAGCTACATTCTATCGTCGGACAAATCAAGGATTCAAAAAATGACCTCAACAAGGTGGAAAGTCATTTACAAGAAAGTATCAACAATACATCTGTTACTACGGAAGAAATATTAACTAACATTAACAATGTAAACAACCAAGTAGCGGAACAATCTACCGCCGTACATCAGACTTCGACTACAATTGCCGAAATCGCAGAAAATATTAACAGTCTCGAAAAAATGATTGAAAACCAATCAAGCGGAATCACAGAAGCCAGTGCCGCCGTAGAAGAAATGATTGGAAATATTTCATCTGTAAACAACTCCGTTATGAAAATGGCGGAATTATTTGAAAAACTCGAAAAAGACGCCGGCGTCGGTACAGAACGGCAAAAAAATGTTGCTGAACGAATCGCCGAAGTCGCAGAATTGTCTAAAGCATTGCAAGATGCAAATATCGCAATTGCAAATGTTGCCAACCAAACAAATCTTTTGGCTATGAACGCTGCAATAGAAGATGCACACGCCGGCGAGTCCGGAAAAGGATTCAGCGTAGTTGCCGACGAAATCAGAAAGTTATCAGAAACTTCTACTCATGAATCTAAAAAAATCGGTACGGAACTAAACGCAATTGAATCTGCAATTAATTTGATTGTAGATGC
>JAXJQT010000502.1:0-1674 GCA_036311025.1 Spirochaetota bacterium | reverse complement strand
GAAATAGAAAATAATATTGAATATTTCAATAGTTATTCTAAAAAAATTAGAGCAAATGCAATCATAAAATCTTCAACTGAATTGCAAGATTGTTTAAACTATGCTCCGGAAAATTCTGATTTTATAAATCAGCTTATAGCCAAATACGATGACGACTTTTTTACCGAGAATGCTTTAGTAGCAATTTCGTTATTTACCAGTACACCTGGATATGAGGTGACAGTAACATCTTTTGAGACTGAAAACGAAAAAGCAGAAGTCGCAGTCGAGTTGAAAAAATATGTCCGTCCGGATACATCAAGTATAATGGTAATAGAATATTGGTTAGTTCTGATAGAAACATCTCAAGACAGCGTAAAAAATTGTACGGAAATAGATGTGACTAAAAATAAATTGTATATCGAGATTGACGCATAGACAATTCGTGTAAATAAAAAAAAGCACTTCTTGCAATTATCGGAGTAAAGCCGATTTTTTCACAAGAGGTGCTTTTTTTTATAAAGAAGACAATGCTATTTTACCGCTTCAAAGATTACTTCACCGATAAACACGATTGCCAAAATCCACGTAACAAGCGGAATGTCTTTCATTTTTCTGCCGGCAACCTTACAAATAACATAAGTTATTACACCGTATGCAATTCCTTTTGAAATGGAATAGGCGAACGGCATTACCATAATAGTAATAAATGCCGGGATTCCTTCCGTAATATCCTCAAAGTTGATTGATGAAACAGATGTTATCATAAGGAAACCTACAAAAATCAACGCCGGAGCCGTAGCTGCTGCCGGAATAAGTGAAAATAACGGAGTGAAAAATAATGCTAATATAAAAAATATTGCTGTCACTACAGAAGCAAGTCCCGTTCGTCCGCCGGCTGCAACGCCTGATGAGCTTTCTACGAAACTTGTAACGGTAGATGTTCCCATGCACGCTCCTGCAACAGTTCCGATTGCATCCGCAAACAAAGCACCTTTTGCATTAGGAATGTTACCGTCTTTATCTGTAAGCTTTGCCTGTTCCGTCACACCCATAAGCGTACCGATAGTGTCGAACATATCGGTAAAAAGAAAAGTGAAAAATACGACAAAGAATTTTACTGTTAATACATTAGTCCATTCAAACTGAAAGAAATATGGAGCTGACGGTAATGAAATCGGTTTGAAATTTTCAGGAATTGCAGTTACGCCGAAAGGGATTCCCACAATTGTAGTAAGAACTATTCCGATAAGAATTGAGCCCGGAACTTTCATTACATACAATACGATTGTTATAATCAAACCGATTACGGCAACCAATGAAGATGCTTTGCTGAAGTTATCAAAACCAATAATTGTTCCGGCATCGGAAACTACAATTCCGGAATTGGCAAGACCGATTAATGCGATAAAAAGTCCGATTCCCACGGCGACAGCTTTTCGTAAACTTGCCGGAATTGATTTTATAATAGCTTCTCTTATTCCGAACGCAGAAAGAAGAATAAACAACAATCCTTCCAACAATACTGCCGTAAGTGCAAATTGCCAGCTGCATCCCATTCCGATTACGACTGTATAAGTAAAAAACGCATTAAGTCCCATTCCCGGTGCAAGTCCGATAGGAAGATTTGCACAAAATGCCATTACCAAAGTCGCAATAGCAGCTGATACTGCCGTAGCCGTAAATACGGCACCG
>JAXJQT010000501.1:0-3801 GCA_036311025.1 Spirochaetota bacterium | reverse complement strand
GATAATCATATTCCCGAAAATATCAAAAAAAATTCCCGGTTCTTTAGTCGCAATCATTTTGGCAACAATAGTCGTTTGGGCTTTGGAAAAATTTTGCGGGATAACCGAAATCACTACAATCGAAGATTTGTATAAATTACCTTCAGGATTGCCCGTTCCGCATTTACCGGAACTTACATTGAAAGAAGGTCAAACTATTTTCTCTATGCTGAAAGATTTATTCCCGCCGGCATTTACAATCGCAATGTTGGGTGCAATAGAATCACTTCTTTCGGCTATGGTTGCCGACGGTGTAATCAGTGACAAACACGATTCGAACACCGAACTTATAGCTCAAGGATTTGCAAATATCGCTTCTCCGCTTTTCGGAGGGATTCCGGCAACCGGAGCAATTGCACGAACTATGACAAATATCAATAACGGCGGACGCTCTCCTATTGCAGGAATTATTCATGCCGGCGTTTTACTTTTAGTTCTTTTATTTTTAGGAAAATTGGTCGGAATGATTCCTATGCCGTGTCTTGCTGCCGTACTTGTGATGGTTTCTTACAACATGAGCGGTTGGCGAACATTTGTGTCTTTGGCAAAAAATCCAAAATCTGATTTTGCCGTATTAATAGTAACATTCATTCTTACGGTAATTTTTGATTTAACCATTGCAATCGAAATCGGTTTACTTTTAGCATTATTGTTATTTTTACGCCGTACAAATGAAACTACGCAAATCAAAACATTCAAAAACGAAATCGACCCGAATGACGAGTCGGACATTATATTGCATGACGAAGAAAAATTGGTAATTCCTCAAGGCGTTGCTGTTTATGAAATTGACGGACCGTATTTCTTCGGAATAGCAAATAAATTTGAAGAAGTAATGAGCAGTATCGCCGAACAGCCTAAAGTCCGCATAATACGAATGAGAAAAGTCGCATTTATCGACTCTACCGGAATTCACAATCTGGAAACATTATGTTGCCGCTGTGAAAAAGAAAAAGTTCAAATCGTTCTTTCCGGTGTAAATGAAAGAGTTCGTCATACTCTGGAAAAAGCCGGTTTTACCAAAATCTTGCGACAAGAATTCATTTGTTCAAATATAAACGAAGCTTTAGAAAAAGCACGACAACTTGTAACAAAATAAAACAACAAAGCGAGCCTGAAAAAGCTCGCTTTTTTTATTTGTACAGAACAAAGTACACTTTGTGTGCTCATCGTTGCTTTCGCCGGGTATTTCCTATCGGAAATACTCCATTCGTACACAACGTGTACTCATCGTTGCTTCCGTCGTATTCGTCTATGTGATTTTTTTCTTCCATTTTGTAAGTCCTTTAACAAAAATTATGAACATAAAATTGTGATTTTTATTTTGTCAAAAGAATTATCTTCTACCATTGTAAACGCAAATTCTTCAATATTTTTCAATTCGAGATTTAGTAATGAGTTATCACTATTTTTTAATTTGGAATCTTCCTTTTTGCAAAAAACACTAAAAAAATATTTATTAAATTGGAAAGATTTAGAGTTTGTAAAAATTCGGAGAAGTTCATTTATGCTAGAACGAGTTGAGCCTTTGATTGAAAATAAGTTGTTTGTTTCGTCTTTGCGAAGATTTTTGATATCTTGTGGATCCCCATGGGTAGAACCTATTCGTACGGAAAGCAATGAATCCACCAAATTTTCTAAATCTTCGTCGGAGCAAGGATGATAACAGTATAAGTCAAAAGATTTTTTTATTTCGGCAGGTAATGATGATTTCTCAATTTGATTTGAACTACAACCGATAACACACACCGTTTCCTTGTTTTTATATTCATCAATAAGTGATTTTAGTATTTGAGCATCGCAAGATTCATCATGACGAATTACAACATAATCGAAATATTCATATCCGATTTCTTGAATTTCCACAATTTGTATGTTTTCAACTAAATGTTGAGTTACTTTGTATCTGTCTTTGTAAATGTGTTCGTCCATAAAAAGTCCTTTAGCGAAGTTTTGTATGATTAATATAGCAAAGTTTGTATTTTTAACATAGGTGTCAGACCTTAATTCTGAAACTGAATATAAATCCGGTACCTATTTAAAAAAAACGAAAAGTCAAACCGCAAAAACGATTTATCTGATAAGTTTATTTTTGAGATTTGCTAAATTCCAATTTAGTACATTTATCAAAAGCGTCATCTCCGATGAAAGTCACACTATCCGGAATTATTACGCTTGTTAGACTCTTGCAACCGAAGAAAGCCTCTTCCCCGATGGAAGTCACGCTATCCGGGATTATTACGTTTGTTAGACTTTTGCAACCGTAGAAAGTCCAGCCCCCGATAGAAGTCACACTGTTCGGGATTGTTACACTTGTTAGACTTTTGCAACCGCAGAAAACTCCATCATCGATAGAAGTCACACTGTCCGGGATTGTTACACTTGTTAAACTTTCGCAACCGAAGAAAGCTCCGGTTCCGATTTCAGTCACGTTGTTCGGGATTATTACGCTTGTTAGACTTTTGCAACCGGAGAAAGCGTCATCTCCAATGTAAGTTACACTATCCGGGATTGTTGCACTTGTTAAACTTTTGCAATAACCGAAAGCATCCTTTCCGATGAAAGTCACACTGTTCGGGATTGTTACACTTGTTAAACTATCGCAATAACCGAAAGCATAGTCTCCGATAGAAATCACGCTATCCGGGATTGTTACACTTGTTAAACTTATGCAATCCCTGAAAGCACCGTTTCCAATAGAAGTCACACTGTCCGGGATTGTTACACTTGTTAAACTTATGCAATCCCTGAAAACTCCGTTATCGATAGAAGTCACACTGTTCGGGATTATTACGCTTGTTAGACTTTTGCAACTACCGAAAGCAAAGTTTCCGATGGAAGTCACACTGTTCGGGATTGTCACACTTGTTAAACTTTCGCAATCCCAGAAAGCTTTGTCTCCGATTTCAATCACGCTGTCTGAAATTACAATATTTCCGGTTGCTGATGGATATGCAATTAAAGTTGTTGCATCTTTATTAAGAAGAATTTTGCAATCTGATGATGATGAATAGTATTCATTATCTGTACTTACATTAAAATTTGTTAAACTTTTGCACTCCCTGAAAGCTTCGTTTCCGATTTCAGTCACGCTGTCCGGGATTGTTACACTTGTTAAACTATCGCAACCGCAGAAAACTCCGGTTCCGATTTCAGTCACGCTATCCAAAATAGTAACATCACCTGTAGCTGTCGGATATGAAATTAATTTCGTTTTGTCCTTGTTGTACAATATTTTACCGTCATCAGATGAACTGTAATTTTTATTATTTGCACTGACATCAAAAACTATTAAACTTTCGTAACCGCGGAAAGCATTGTCTCCAATGGAAATCACGCTGTCCGGGATTGTTACACTTGTTAGACTTTCGCAACCGCAGAAAGCTCCGTTTCCAATAGAAGTCACACTGTCCGGGATTGTTACACTTGTTAAACTTTCGCAACCGTAGAAAGCTCCGTTTCCGATAGAAGTCACGCTGTCCGGGATTGTCACACTTGTTAAACTATCGCAACCGCAGAAAGCAAAGTTTCCGATGGAAGTCACACTGTCCGGGATTGTTACGCTTGTTAAACTTTTGCAATTGTAGAAAGCGTTGTCTCCGATGGAAGTCAGACCTGTAGTGTCGCTTAAATCCAAACTTATCATTATATCAAGATTATTTAAGTCTTGTAATGTTTCGTTTATTGCATTTAATGTTTCATTGTTAATTTTGCCGTTTATTTTTATGGTATGTTTACCGGCGGATAGATTTTTAAGTACAT
>JAXJQT010000500.1:0-6334 GCA_036311025.1 Spirochaetota bacterium | reverse complement strand
GTGGAAATATTGATGAAGGATGTATTAATCTCAATTCTGATAATGTGTTTGTAAATAAATCACTTGTATCTGAAAACCAAATTATAAAAAAGAATGATGTTATAATTGTTACTTCAACAGGGAGTATAAAAGTTATTGGAAGAGCTGGTGTTTCAGCGTCAGATTACGAAGATGTTGCTTTCGGTGCATTTTTGACTTTAGCACGACCAAACGAAAAAGCCAATAAATCATTTGTAAATCAATATTTTCAATCATCATTATATCGCGAACGAATTCGTCAATTGGCAAGTGGAGTTAACATAAACAATATTCGTATTGAATACATAACAGAATCTCCTTTCCCTCTTCCTCCAACACTTGCCGAACAACAACGCATTGTAAAACGAATCGAATCAATGTTTGCCAAATTGGATGAAGCAAAGGAAAAAGCCCAAAATGTGGTAGATGGTTTTGAAACACGCAAAGCCGCAATTCTGCACAAAGCGTTTACAGGGGAACTCACAGCAAAATGGCGAAAAGAAAATGGTGTGAGTGATGATTCGTGGGTGGAGAAGACGGTTGGAGATTGCTGTACATCATTAAAATATGGAACAGCAAAAAAATCTGAAAGTTCTGGAAAAGTTGCAGTTATAAGAATGGGAAATCTTCAACACGGTGAAATTGAATATGATGATCTTGTTTTTTCAAATGATGAAGAAGATATAAAAAAATATAGTCTTTCAAAAGGCGATGTTCTATTTAATAGAACAAACAGTCCAGAATGGGTTGGAAAAACATCAATTTATCGTGGCGATATTCCTGCAATTTATGCAGGTTATTTGATAAAATTGGATTATGAAAAATCATTGCTTGTTGGTGATTATTTGAATTATGTTTTGAATTCTCCAAATGCAAAAGAATATTGCAATTCTGTAAAGACCGATGGGGTTAATCAATCAAATATTAATGCTCAAAAAATTGGAGCTTATGTAATACCTGTTCCTACACTTCCCGAACAAGTTGAAATTGTGCGAATCCTTGATATAATTATAGAAAAAGAAAACAAAGCAAAACAAGCCGCTGAAGCAGTGTTAGAGCAGATAGATTTATTGAAGAAGTCTATTCTAGCACGAGCGTTTCGTGGGGAGTTGTAATAGAAAAATATTTGACTTTCCATTTTTATATTATTATCTTTAAATGAAAAAAAATTTTAATGGAGGGGTTATGGGATTTGAAATAGACTTTATAGGAATACCAGAAGAAACAAAAGACGCTGATGCAATAGCGTTAAGATGGGAAGATCAAGGAAAAACTACAACAATAGGAATTTATGATGGCGGAAATCAAAAATATGGAGAGGCTCTCGGAGCTTTTCTTGATGATTATTTTCTAACTGCATCAAAGAAAAATATAGATTTTGTTGTATGTTCTCATTCTGATATGGATCATTCCTCAGGGTTGAAACATATTCTTGAAAATTATGAAGTAAAAAAACTTTATATGAATAGACCTTGGTTATATGTTAGAGAATTATTTCCTTATGTTAATGATGGTAGAATAACAGAAAAAAGTTTAGTAAATCAATTACGTGAATCATACAGTTACATTTCGGATTTAGAAGAGATTGCAACAAAAAAAGGAATTGATATTTGTGAAGCATTTGAAGGAACTTTTGTATCTGACAAAATGGTAATACTATCACCATCAAAAGAGTTTTATATAGATTTATTAAAAGAATCTCAAAAAACTCCATTGACAGAAGATAGTTCTAGATCTAGGGAAAGTTTATTTTCCAGAGTAAAACAGTATATAAAAAGTCTTATAGAATCTTGGACTACAGAGTATTTAAGGGATGATGTTGTTACTTCTGCTGAAAATGAAATGTCAGTTGTTTGTCTTGGTGGCGATTATGATGAGAAGAATTATTTCCTTTTAACAGGAGATGCTGGTATAAGAGCTTTGTCAAATGCTATTAGTCTGACAGAAGAAAATGGTTTTTCTATAAAAAATAAAGTGAATTTTCTGCAAATTCCACATCATGGTGGACGACATAATGTTTCGTCTTCGCTATTAAATAAATTAATAGGCTGTATTGTTCAAGAAGGATCAATTCCAACAAAAACAGCTTTTTGTTCTGTTGGTAAAAATTCGGATCATCCTTTACAAATGGTTGAAAATGCGTTCATTAGAAGAGGTGTGAAAGTTTATAAAACTAATGGGGGAATAATATGTCATCATGTGGGAATACAATTCAATCGAGTTGGTTGGGAACCTGCTATTCAAGAGGATTTTAGTAGTAATGTAGAAGAATGGAAGGATTAGAATTATGAATGAATTATTAAATAAATTATCAGAATATCATTTTGTACAAAGTCTTGTTCCAGGAATGATTTTCACATATTGTTCTAAAATGTTTTATGAAATTAATTTTTTAACTGATAAACCAATCTATGATTTTTGTGTTATATTGATAATAGGTTTAATAATATCAAGAATAGGTTCTATAATAGTTGAACCTCTATTAAAAAAAATAAAAATTCTTAATTTTTGTAATTATTCTGATTATATAAAAGCTTCTCAAAATGATTCTACTATAGAAAAATTATCTGAAACAAATAATTTATATCGTGTGATTATAGCTACTTTTTTTATATTGATAGTCGAAAAATTTTATTTTATTTTGAGTGAAAAAATTGTATGGTTAGCAGATTGGTCTTATTTACTCTTATCTGTTTTGCTCATTGTATTATTTGTTTTTTCATATAGAAAACAAACAAATTTTATAAAGCAGAGGATAAAAGAAGCATTGGACAAAACAGAATAAATATGCTTTTTGAAGATGTAAAGATTATCCTTCCTAGTAAATATCCCAAAAGTATTGAAAATAATTCTCATAATCTAATTTTCTATACACTCGGAAATTGGGTTGGAGATTGTTTTAATAATAATTTTTTTGATTTCTTTTCAAATGAATAACTAGAAGAAAGATATAAACAAGTATTAAGAAATTATAATGTCTTTGTAACTCCTGAAAATGATGTAATTCCTATTGATTTTTTTTATAGTAGTTGGTATTGGACAAGACTGTTATATCTATATAAAGTAATATTTAGTTTTCGAAAAATTTGTGAACCTAAATTTAATTTTGGATATGAATTTCTTCCAACGTATAAAACCAAATATAAGCCTGAAATAAGAAAACTATTTAGATTTTGTGAATTACAATACAACCTAGATTTTGTTGTAAATGGAACTATTCGTTTTTCTGCTGCTTCAAATTATAAAACAGATGAAAACGAAGCTCGTAATGATGACGAAATGGAAAAGTCTTTTATCTACAGTGGATATGGATCAAAAATAATAACAATGGATGGTGTTGAGATTCCTTGCATCGGAACTGCAACAAAAAGTTTTTCAGCATATAACTATTATTTGTCATGTTTCTCGTTACAATATAATCCACTTTTTTATAAAGAAATGCCTAATTATGATTCATGTGTTATAATTCATAATTATCCTGAGTTTTGTAGACGAGTTCAAACAGCTTTTTTGAGAGAATTTTCAGCCGGAGAACAAGATATCATATCTGCACCAGTAGATTATTACGATAAACATTCAAAAATAGACAGTCTAAAGAAAAAATTGATTCCATACGTAGATAAAGATTTAAATTACGCGTGGGAAGAAGAACTTCGATTCATTGCATTTCCAAAGAATTATTCTGCACCTTATTTATACCTTAATATTGGAAGTCTAAAAGACATTGCTGAAATTGTTTGCATAAAACCAAAGGAAAAGGTTGAGAATATTATTCAGCAATATATACCAGATAGTGTTTACAAGAATGGAATGTATATTAATACTTAAAAATAAATGTAAATTATGCTTCATTACTAAGCAATTATTTTTCGAATTATTATATACAAAATTATTTAGCAGGGAGCCTCCCATGTCCGAAAAATACACAGTACACGATTACACAGTAGAACAAATCTTAAACTTCATCAAATCCGATGAAATCGCTATTCCTGAAATTCAGCGTCCATTTGTTTGGAAAGGGTGGCAAGTTCGTGATTTGGTTGACTCATTGTATCAAGGTTATCCAACAGGATATTTAATTATTTCTAAAAGTCCTGATTTAAAATTAAAAGATGGCTCTCTTTCTGTTGGTAAAAAGATAATGATAGATGGTCAGCAACGTGTAACCGCAATGATGACAGCTCTTGCCGGTTTTGAAGTTTTTTAAAAGAATCAGAATATACAATTATGTGGACATTATTAGGAGAAAAACAAATAACAAATATATACGATTATGAAGTAGGGAGATATTTTCCAAAGTATTTATAAATTGCATATTTTGACAATAATGGGGAAATAGTTCAATCTACAAGAAATATTTTTCTAAGATAAAGTTTTATTAAATTATATTTTGCCGTAATTTTTTTACGGCAAGTCGGTTTTTTTGGTGCTTTTTGCCGAGAATATAGTATAATAAAACTAAGAGGTACAATATGTTAAAATCTTTTACAGTCAGTAATTTTAAAGCTTTTGCAGAGCCTATAACTATAGATTTTTCTGCAACAGGAAATTATGAATTTAATAAAGAAGCTGTTAAAGATGGCATTGTAAAAACAGGTGTTATGTATGGTAAAAATGCCAGCGGTAAATCTTCTCTTGGTCTTGCCATTTTTGATATTGTTGCAAATCTTACTGATAATTTTGTAAATCCTCGTAATTATATAAATTATTCAAATAGAAAGACAAAAGATTTAAGAGTTAATTTTGAATATAAATTTATTTTTAAAAATATCGAAGTGATTTATTCTTACTCAAAAGCTAATGTTAGAACAATTCTCTCTGAAAAACTTTCTATTGGTGGCAGAACACTTATTGAATATGATAAGACAAAGGATAAGGATGCTATATTAATTGCTTTTGTTGGTGCAGAAAATTTAAATGTAGAACTTTGCAAATTAAATTTTTCAGCATTACGATTTGTAAAATCTAATGTTATTCTTGCTGAAAATGAAGAAAATACTATATTTAATGAATTTTATGATTTTGTAGAAAAGATGTTGCTTTTTTGGTCATTGGAAACTCGAGAATTTATTGGTTATACTCCAGTTTCCGGCGGTCCGATTTTAGATATAATTATTAAAAGAAATCATTTTGCTGATTTACAAAAATTTTTTCGTGAAGCGGGTTTTGAAGATGAATTAGACCATAAAATTATAAATGGTTCTGAGCAGCTACTTATAAAGTACGATGAAAATGAATCAATAGATTTTGAATTAGCTTGTTCCTCAGGTATGAGTTCTTTGTTGCTTCTATATTGTTGGTTAGAAGATGTTGCAAATCCGGAATTATGTCCGTCATTTATTTTTATTGATGAATTTGATGCATTTTATCATTATGAACTTTCATATTTTATTATAGAACGATTAAAATCATATAATTGTCAGGTTTTACTCACAACACATAATACTTCTATTTTTACAAATGATTTGCTTCGCCCGGACTGTTATTACATCTGTTCAAAAGATAAAATCGAAAATGCTCATAATTCAACAGTAAAAGAATTGAGATTTGGTCATAATCTAGAAAAACTCTATCGAGGCGGTACATTCGGTAAATGATTCTGTTTATTTTTGAAGGCAAAAACGACGAGCCTCGATTGTATAAAACATTAAAAGAGATTTTTCATTTTGAGCTAAAAGAAGAAGAAATTATTCATTACTATTGTAATAATATTTTTTCATTATATGATACTCTAAAATCATATGCAGAAGATGTACTTGATGATTCTGTAGATTTAGTAAATGTCTTGAAAGAGGATGCTATTAAGCATAATAAATCAAATCCAGAATTGGACAAAATAAAATATTCTTCCGAAATATCCGAAATCTTTCTATTCTTTGATTATGATTTACGCAAGCAAGATGAAAAAAATAAACTTACGATTGAAGAACAAAATGCCAAGATTTTGGAACTTTTTAATTATTTTGAAAATGGAAGTCTTGATTCTGAACGTAATGGGGTAAAATTATACATTAACTATCCAATGATTGAATCTTATAGATTTTTTAAGAAAGAACTGCCGGATGATGATTTTAAGAATTACACATTTGACTTATTAAGTGAAAAAAGTTTTAAGCAACTTGTTAATGAAGAATCTTTCTATCAAAATTTGAAATACCTTTGTTTTGATATAAGAAAATCTGGAGAAGTAAAATCTCCTGATGATGAAGGACGAATAGAGAAAATAAAACAAAACTGGATTCATTTAAAAGAATTAAATATTAAAAAGGCTCATTTCATCTGTGCAAATGATTATTCAATTCCTGAAAATAAAGAT
>JAXJQT010000499.1:0-1381 GCA_036311025.1 Spirochaetota bacterium | reverse complement strand
GTATTAGAATTATTGGATAGTGAAAGTTTTACACTTCTATGTTTGGGAGACGGCGTACATAGTGAAGTGTCTACTGTAGAGCGATGGAAAAAAGCTGAAGAGGAATATTTTGGGCGTTATAAAAAGCACGAAGCTATTGATAAAGAAATAGCTGATTCTTTTCATTTGATGTTGGTTGTAATGCTTTTAAAAATTCGTTATCAAGGGAAATTTCACTTTCTAAAAGGTAATCATGAAAATATTTTAAATGAATTCGGTAACGGAAATTATCCGTTTGCAAAATATGCAAATGAAGGTGCGATGATTTATGAGTATTTTTTGAGTAATTACGGCAAGAAAGTTCTTGAAAAATATGCAGCGTTTGAAAAATTGTTGCCTATTTTTGCAATAGGTAGCAATTTTATAGCAAGTCATTCGGAACCGGCGTGTAAATATTCTAAAGAACAAATTATAAATTATCACGACGACGGTATGCTTATTGATGCTTTTACATGGACTGAAAATTTTAAAGCGGATAAAGGAACGGCAGAGTGGTATTTGAACGAGTTTTTAGGACGAAATTCTCCGGGTGATTATTATTTCGGCGGACATCGACCTATACGCGGACTTTACAATAAGATAAATGCAGATCGTTATGTACAGATTCATAATCCTTTAATGCGGATTGCTTTTTTTGAAGATACTCAAAAGTATACTCAAATTAATCTTGATGAATGTGTATGTGAAGTTCCTTTATTTTCGGGACAAAGTTCTACTGATAAAACATTGTGTATAGAATAAGAGAAAGTACAAAAGAGGCGTTAGTTTATGGGAATGGAAATAAAAGGTTATTCAATTCTTGGTAAAATTGCAAAAGGCGGAATGGGGGAAGTTTACAAAGGAATTCATTTGGGATTGGGAAAAGAAGTTATATTAAAAAAACTCTCACCTAATGCTCCTGCCGGTTTCTATGAACGTTTTAAACGTGAAGCTTCCATTATGATGGATATTTCACATCCCAATATTGTACATATGTACGATTATTTTCATGACAGCGGTTCGCCGTATATTGTAATGGAATATATCGATGGTTATAGTTTGTCAGAATTGATTCATCGTTACAAACAGATTCCCGTGTACCTTGCCGCATATATAATTTTAAAAATAGCAGAAGGATTGAAGTATGCACACAGTGAAGGTGTTATTCACAGAGATATAAAACCGGGTAATGTTTTATTATCTGCCAGCGGAGAAATAAAACTTACGGATTTCGGAATTGCTTTTCGTCCGGAAAGTCACGAGTCTGAGAATGTCACAAAACAAGGGACAATTTTAGGGACGCCGGCGTATATGTCGCCTCAGCAGATAAAGTCATCAAAAGATGCAGACGGATGTTCTGACC
>JAXJQT010000498.1:0-2904 GCA_036311025.1 Spirochaetota bacterium | reverse complement strand
ATGTACAACCATACCGCATGGTTTATTGATTACAATATAGTTGTCATCCTCATACACAATATCAAGAGGAATATCTTCCGGTTCAATATTTTCTTCGATCCACTCAATTTCCAGCTCAACCTTATCACCGATTGCCGTTTTGGAAAAAGACAATTTCACTGCTTTTCCGTTTAAGAATAACTTTGTCATGTGATTTTTTAGATTTGAACGATTAATTCCGGTCAATGCCGTAAGTACTACGTCAAGACGTTTTCCGATATGTTCTTCTTCCAGTACAAAGCAAAATTCTTTTTTCATTTTCTTATCCTTATTTAAACTAGGTAAAATTAATACTCAAGCGTAACATTTTTCATATACGGCTTTACTCGCAACAAAATATCACTGAGAGATACAGCGAATCCTACGACACCGCTGCCTATAAATAATGTCATAAATTGATAACGCTTTAATGTTCCGAAAGTAGCAGAGCCCATCATCATATTATAACCGGAGATTCCCAGCCAGCCGGCAAACGAAGCAAATGTCAAAGCTCCGAAAAATATAATTTCTGCACGTCTGATAAGATTTTCGCCCTTATAATCAAGAATATTCTTTTTTTCACCGGGCATTTTGACATCATCGGAAGTAAACACTGTCATTCCGGGAATATGAATAAACTCCGTTTTGTTCATATAATTCATTCCGGGAAAATATTGCGTTTGCCATTGTACAGACTCGCCATATTTGTCATGCAATGAAAGTCCGGCAGATGCAATAACAAAACTTGCCGGCTGTGTATGGTTAAAAGAAAAGTCCGACGCAAAAGATAATACCGGAAAAAAACTACACAGCAGAATAACTAAAACTCTCAATTATAATTTCTCCTACCAAAAATTGCCGAACCGACACGCACCTGTGTACTGCCTTCATCGATGGCAATACGATAATCCGAACTCATTCCCATTGATAAAATATCAATATCAGCAGCTTTTTTTTGTAATAATTCAAACTGTCGTCGCACACCGGCAAACGCATTTTGAATCTTTCCTGTATCCTCCGTAAGAGGGCCGACTGTCATTACTCCGCGTAATTTACAATATGAAAAGTTTGCATTCAACACTAAATCTACAAATTGTTCAAACTTATCCGGATAAACACCGCTTTTTTGTTCTTCAAGTGAAGAGTTGATTTCTATAAGATATTCAATCTTTTTGTTCACTTTTGCACATTGTTTTTCCAATTCTTGCAAAGTTTCCAGTTTGTCGATAGATTCTATCATAGATGCAACTTTTATCGCGTCTTTGATTTTATTACGTTGCAAATGTCCGATTATATGCAAATCAAAATCGAATCCGCTTAATAGCTCGTCTTGAAATTTATCTCTTGCCTCGATAGCTCTGTTTTCACCGAACAAAAATTGTCCCGCTTCCAATGCATCACGAACAGCCTGAGCCGGATATGTTTTTGAAACGGCCATAAGTTTTGTCTTTCCGCCGGAATAACTGTCTATCTCAGCTTGTATTTTCTTTATATTTTCACCAATCATATTTACTCCTTAATTCTATTATTCAACGACAAGTTCTTTTTCGTATTCGGTCAATACTTCTGCCGAATCGTCACGTACCACTACTAAATCTTCTATACGTACGGCACCGCGTCCCGGATAATAAAGTCCGGGCTCTACCGTTACCAAGTCACCTGAATGTAAAATATTTCCGCCGGATGAGATACGCGGCTGCTCATGACAATCAAGTCCTACGCCGTGTCCGGTTCCGTGAAAAAATCCATAAAGTTCACGCCCTTCACGACAAGTCTGAAAACCTCGAGAAACAAAGAAATCTTGTACTTCTTTATGAAGTTTCTTTCCGTCAACTTCATTTTTTATTTTTGATAATGTACGAATTTGAATCTCTTTTACGGCATCATAAATCTCTTGTAACGCCTGCGGAGCTTTATGCTTACAAAAAGTTCTTGTCATATCAGAATAATAATAATTGCTTATACTGCTGGGAAAAATATCTACAATGATAGCTTCTTTTTCATGAATCACACCGTGTCCGGCCTCATGCGGGTCACAAGCTTGGTCACCGGCAGCAGCAATCACACTGTCTGCACGTAATCCTCTGTGTAAAAATGCTTCATATATGAATAATTGTAAATCTTCACTGGTCAATACGGCTCCGTGATTTACAAGTTCACCTTTTGCATTTACACTGCATTCGGCAAGCAATTTTTTTACGCAATCCATAACTTCTACATTTTTTTTCGATACATCACGAATCTTTTCTATCTCATCTTCACGTTTTACCTGTCTATCGGGATAAAGACAACGCACGGGATTTACTTGTATACCGGCATTTCTCAAAAAATCAGCTTCGGCAATAGGGAAGTGATAAGGTACAGATATTTTTTCTATATCGTGCGATTGCAACCACTTCAGCACAGAACCGCCTTCCGGATGCGACATCTTCGCTCCCGACTGAGTCAGATTAAAGCATTCTTTACAACGACTTGTCTTTGTCGCACGACCGATTTCTGTCGCCGGAAAAAATCCATAAACATCATTATCAACATCAATTACAGCCACGGGATCAAGACAACTGTAACCTGTAGCATAAATAATATCACTGTCTTTTTGCGGAGAACCTATTAAAACTTTCACTTCCATATTTTTACCTATCGAAAATCTTTTTTTCTAACACTCGTTTTATATAAAAATGTTTGTCTTTTTTCAATGCCGGTTTTTTAGTAAGAGCACAAAATGAAAAAAATTAATTACTCTATTTTCTCAATGCTTTATGTTATAAATATTTTTACCACTTCAAAACATTGCGGAGTAAGATTTATGACATTTCTATTTATTATAAATCCGTTTGCAGCAAACAACACTTTATCAGAAAAGCTTCGTGAGAATATAAATTCTAT
>JAXJQT010000497.1:0-3118 GCA_036311025.1 Spirochaetota bacterium | reverse complement strand
ATCTTTATTTTCCGGATACAAAATCAACGCTTGTTCCAAACGCTTAGCGGCATCGGTAAACTCTCCTTGACGCATCATTAAGTTTATTCCTCTTAATTCCTTACGGATTTCCGGTAAGTTTTTGTCGTAAACAATAGGTTTTGCCGTTGTTTTGCATGAAAAGACAGTAAAAATAATAAGTATATAAATAAATATCGAGTGTTTCATTTGCGAAACAATGTACAGGATTTTCACTTTTTTATCAATATTAATTGCCGTTACCGGCAGGCTTTTAACTTATCTCAAAGACAAAAAAAAGCTGCCGCCGTCAATATGACAGCAACAGCTTATATTTTCGACTTCGCTTAATTTCTGTAGAAGTTAATCAAACAACCGTCTAAAATAATCTTACGCTCATCATCTGTTAAATCTCCGACTTTGAGTTCAAATTCAACAAGTGAATCTTTTACTACATAAGCTTTTATTACGGCAGCTTTTTCTTCGATAGCCTTTTTGATTCCCGGAATAAAAATATAATCTAAGTTTTTAAACGGAAGTTCTCCGGCATCGATAATAAACGGCAACATTCCCCAGTTAATCAAGTTTGAACGATAACGTTTTGTCGCATATTCATTTGCAATATTTGCCCAACCGCCGAGAACTTTTTGACAGCTTGCAGCCTGTTCACGAGCAGAACCGTCACCTGGTTTTACGGCAAAAATCGTACTACCGAATCCGATATTTCCTTTACCGGCATCAGGATAAGTTTTATTTACTACTTCCATTACAGGTTTAAGTTCCGCAACTTCGTCCAAAGGACAAACACCGGCTTCGACAGCTTTTTGTGCCTTTTGAATTTCTTTTGCACGTCCTACATACTCAGGGTCTTTTCTTGACAATGTAAACTCTGCCAATCCCAAAGGATTTGAACGATAAGAAGATGTCTCTCCGGACGGAATCAATTCATCTGTAGTCGTTACAGGGTCATGAATTTCTGATACAACTTTAAGTACCATATTTTCCGGTAAAGCACTCATAGCCGGCCAATCTTTAATATTCGGACCGAATTTTACTTCTACCGATGAATCAGCTTTATCGATTCCGTTGTAAACACGATTATCATAAATTGTTTTATCAAAGAAATATTTAGGTTTACTGTAATCTACATCAATATCTGTAGCTGCAGTTAAATATCCTTTATTAGCAGCTGTTGCGGCAATAGAACGAGCATCCATTAATGCTACAGACGCAATCTGACCGCTTGTAATCTTAGAACCTTCACGGTTAGGGAAGTTTCTTGTAGAGTGACGAATAGAAAGACCGTTATTAGCAGGAACATCACCGGCACCGAAACAAGGACCGCAAAATGCTGTACGAACAGTAGCACCGGAAGACATAAACGCAGCAATAGAACCGTTCTTGATAAGTTCCATGTATACCGGTTGAGATGCAGGGTAAACGCTCAAACTAAACTCATCTGCACCGATATTTTTACCTTTTAATATATCTGCTGCATCACAAAGATTTTCAAATCCACCGCCGGCACAACCTGCGATAACACCTTGTTCTACATACAATTTTCCGTTACGGATTTTGTCACGTAATGTAAAAGGAATCTTTCCGTCAAGGCTTACAAGAGCTTTCTTTTCTACATCAGCAAGAATATCTTCAAGATTTGCATTTAATTCTTCTATTGTATAAGTATTACTTGGATGGAAAGGCATAGCAATCATCGGTTTTACTTTATCAAGGTCAACATAAACCACGCCGTCGTAATATGCAACTTCGCCCGGATTAAGTTCTTTGTATTCTTCAGGTCTGCCGTGAATATCATAGAATTCTTTTACCTGAGAATCTGTAGTCCAAATAGAAGAAAGACATGTTGTTTCCGTAGTCATAACATCTACGCCGATTCTGAAATCTACGGAAAGATTAGCCACACCCGGACCTACAAATTCCATAACTTTATTTTTTACATAACCTTTTTCAAAAACTGCACCGATTATCGCCAATGCAATATCTTGAGGTCCTACGCCTTTTGCCGGCTTTCCTGTAAGGTAAATAGCAACCACGCCCGGCATGTTAATATCGTAAGTCTTAGAAAGAAGCTGTTTTACGATTTCAGGACCGCCTTCGCCGCAAGCCATAGTTCCCAACGCACCGTAACGAGTATGACTGTCGGAACCTAAAATCATTCTACCGCAACCTGCAAGCATTTCTCTTGCGAATTGATGGATAACAGCCTGATGAGGAGGAACATAAATACCGCCGTATTTCTTTGCACATGAAAGACCGAACATGTGGTCATCTTCATTGATTGTACCGCCTACGGCACAAAGACTGTTGTGACAGTTAGTCAATACATAAGGAACCGGGAATTTTTCAAGTCCGCTGGCACGTGCTGTCTGAATAATACCTACAAATGTAATATCGTGAGATGTAAGACGGTCAAACTTGATTTGAAGCTTGTCCATATTACCTGATGTATTATGATTTTTAAGAATGTCGTAAGCCATTGTATTTTTGGCCGCTTCTTCTTTTGATGGGACATTTTTCATTTTTGAAGCTAAAATCTTTGCTGCGTCCTGAGTGTCTTCTATCAACTCATTACCGTTTAAAAGATATGCTCCGTTTTTATACAACTGAACCATTTTTGATAACTCCTTTTACTCGGGATAAAATTTTGTTGCATTATAAAGGATGATATGCACTTTTCGCAATGAAAAGTTTTAAAAAGTTTACGTTTACAGCTTATAACTGTCGTAAAAGTGCAGGGGAAAACCGTTATCGGAAAAGCAAGTAAAGGAAAAATGAAAGAAACATTAAAAAAGAGACAAAGCTCACTCTGCCTCTTTTTTAAATTCTAAGCTCTAAGTTTTAATTTCTAAAGTCTAATCTTCAGTATACTCATAATTTATAATCGCATTTTTCAAGCTAGAATTATCATAATCTTCAATATTAATTTGTTCCCATTGTTCTTGTGTTCCTTTGTAGTTTACCGTTGTTAATTTATCGCACTCACCAAACGCATCCTTACTAATAAAAGTCAGACTGTCGGGAAGTACAATACTTGTTAAATTTTCGCAAAGATTAAATACGCTTCCGTCGATTCCTGTCACTCCATCAGAAATAATTACTT
>JAXJQT010000496.1:0-2395 GCA_036311025.1 Spirochaetota bacterium | reverse complement strand
ACGGAGGTACAAAATATGTTACTGGCAGAATATGATTATGACACAGACATTGCCGTTCAACGAAGAGAAGCGTTTGACGATGGCGTGGCAATCGGTGAAAAAGTCGGTGAAGAACGCGGCATTTCTATCGGACTGTCGCAAGCCAAACTTGAAACTGCGAAAAGTATGAAACTAAGAAATATTTCTATTGATATAGTTGCAGAATGTACCGGTCTGTCGCCTGAGGAAATAGAAAAACTTTAACGTCAGTTAAATACCAAGCGTAAGTTTGCCGAAAAAAAATTCAGTTTTCTCGTAAAATACCATTTAAACGACGTTTCAGACCGTGCAGTTCGACTACGCTCACTGACCGATTAAGACACGCTATGCTCGATGTTTTCGGCTAATGCAAGGAACAAAGACCTTTCACCGACATAGCCGACACTGAAAACTAAAGTTTTGTTTTTATTTCCAATACAGCAAACTTATGTTAGACTGCCGCACATGAGATTACTTTACGCTACTACAAATCAAGCAAAACTTGAATCAATGAGACGAATTACAAAAATTCTCGGAGTCGAAATAATCGGACTGAATGAGTTGAAAGAACTTTCGGAGTTTGCAAATGTTCAGCTGCCGCAAATTGACGAAACGGGAAACAATCCGTTAGAAAATGCAATTATTAAGGCTCGAGCTTATTACGATACATTAAAAATCCCGCTTTTTTCTTGTGACAGCGGATTGTATTTTGATGATTTGGATGCTTCATTGCAACCGGGTACGCACGTACGCAGAGTAAACGGAGCAGAACTTACAGATTCGCAGATGGTCGAATATTACGCCGACTTGGCACACAAAAACGGCGGAAAACTCAAAGCCAGATATAAAAATGCAATTTGCCTCATACTCGATGAGCAAAATATTTTTACCTGTATGGATGAATCTCTTGAGATTCCGCCGTTTTATATGGTAAGCACACCTCATCCGGTTATCGTAAAAGGTTTTCCGTTGGACAGTTTATCTGTAGATATTGCGACCGGTAAATATTATCAAGATATGCAAGACAATTTAGCGGTTGATAAAGACACGATAGAAATCGGGTTTGCAAACTTTTTTTCAGATTCACTGAAAATCAAGGTATAAACTTACCTTTTTCGCATAAATGCCAAAAGCGTCAAATCGTCATACTGTTGTGCCGTTTTTCTGAACAACCTTTCATGTTTGATTACATTGCGAATTATTCCGTCCGGTGTTTTTTTCAATGCAGAATCAACAGCGTTTATCAAGCGTTCTCGTCCGAATTCTTCAAAAACTTTGCCGTCATTTTCATCCAGTGTAAAATCGCCGTTGCGTGCTTCCTCTATGCCGTCGCTGTAAAGCAAAACTACATCTTCATAGTCAAGGTGACTTTTGATTTCTTTATAAGGTTCCGGTAACATCTTTGAATGAAATACGCCGGCTGCGGGGCCGACTTGTGGCAATGTAAAACAGTGGCTTTTGCATTGTCTGTGTTTGTATACGAACAGTTGTGAATATCCGGCACTGGTAAAACGCATTTCCCCGGAAGTTACATTCAATGTCAATACTATAATAGAGGCGAATCGTCCGGCAAAACCTTTTTCTGCCAGCATATCATTGATACATTGCACCACATAAGCGGTATCACATTTTTCGTCACACAGTGTATGAAAAAGCGTAAATATTTCTACCATTATAAGTGCAGCCGGTACGCCTTTTCCGGCTACATCACACATGATAAAAGTATAGCAATCGTCATTAATTTTTTTATAATCAAAATAGTCTCCGCTTACACCTTTAGCTCCTTCATAGAAACCATAAATCTCAAAATTCTTTTCTTTTACGGCAGACAACGGAATAAACTTTTCTTGTATTTCTTTGCCTAAAAGCAGTTGTTTGTCCGACTTCGACTTTTCTATAAGATTTCCCGTCATCATATTTATATCTTTTGCCAAATCTTCAATCTCGTCACCGCTTTGAATGTTCAATTTTTCGTATTGCGTCCCTTTTAATGATTCAAAATCTTCGGTCTCACTGATAACTTTTACAAGTCCGCACATCTGCTGTAAAGGTTTTACTAAAGTCGATGAAAACGCCAACGCCGAGAATATACTCCAAATAACAGCAACTAATGTTGATAAGAAAACTATAATCAAAAAAGTAAGTATTCGGGAGTGAACCTGTTTGATTATATCTACAAATGAAAAACAAATTATCATGCAACCTCGATACGCTTTGTCCGTACCGGAATACAGCGGACTGTAAAACAAATAAGATTTTTCTAATCCTACTTTTTTAAAGCTCGGAAAAATTCTTACTCGGTTTTCTAAGAATCCGGATGAAAATAAAAAATTGTACAAAGCTTTTTTTTCTGCATCAGAACATTGTTTAAGTCGGT
>JAXJQT010000495.1:0-4088 GCA_036311025.1 Spirochaetota bacterium | reverse complement strand
TCCATATTCTTGCAAACCATAAACAACTCCGTTTGCAGCACCGCCGGCACCGATAATCAAAGTTTTTAGATTACGAGAAACATTATTTTCTTCCAATGTTTTAAAAACTCCGTACCAGTCTGTATTATAACCAAGCCATTTTCCGTTATCATCTATGACAACAGTATTCACTGCACCGATTTTTTCTGCTACAGAATCAACTTCATCAAGATATTTCATTATCTCGACTTTGTGCGGTACAGTCACATTAAAACCACGCAATTCTTTAAGCTTTTTAAAACCGGCAACAACATCCGGTAAATCTTCACCTTTTACATGAAATGCAAGATAAACAGCATTAATTCCGGCATTATTAAAAAACTCATTCTGCATTGCCGGCGACTTGGAATGTTCCACCGGATCACCGATAATTACGTATAATTGTGTTTTTGTATCTATGTTCAATTAGGTTACTCCATAAAAATCATCAAAATATTAATATAAAAAAGTGTACCTCCCATAACCGGAAGTACACTTTTAACCATAATTAACAGTTTTGTAACTCTGTCAGCAATTCATCAAAATATGAAATAGCAGCAGCTATCGGTTCGCTCTTGCTCATATCCACACCGGCAGAACGCAAAATATCAAGCGGATAACGAGAATTTCCGGCTTTGAGGAAACCCAGATAATCTTCAAGTTCTTGTTTTCCGCCGGCAGCTACACGTTGATACAATGCTATCGCCGCAGAAATTCCGGTAGCATATTGATAAACATAATAGTCATAATAAAAATGCGGAATTCTTGCCCATTCAATAGCAAGCTCATCATCAAGAACCAAATCTTCACCGTAATAAAAACGATACAAATCCATATATTCTTTTTTCAACAAATCAGCCGTAAAAGGCACGCCGTTTTCTGCCATTTCGTGAAGTTTCAATTCAAACTCTGCAAACAATGTCTGACGGAATAATGTTGCTCTGATATCTTCAATCATAGAAGTCAATAAATACGCCTTAAACTTTTTATCAGCACCGTGTTTTTCCAAAAGATAATTATTCATCATTTCTTCATTAAAAGTAGATGCAACCTCAGCCAAGAAAATAGGGTAGCTGCCGTAAGTAGGCGATTGAGTATTATGTGTAAACCAACTGTGCATAGAATGTCCGGCTTCATGTGCCAATGTTCTTGCACTGTCTAAAGTTCCGTTATAATTCATCAAAATATACGGACGTGTCAAATAACTTCCGGTAGAATAAGCACCGCTTCGTTTATTTTCATTTTCATAAATATCAACCCAACGTTCTTCATAAAGCCCTTTGTGCAAAATATCGCAATACTCTGTTCCCAACGGCTTTACAGCTTCCAATACCAAATTACGAGCTTCGTCATAACTCAATTTTATTTCTTCATGTTCGGCAAGCGGCACATACAAATCATAAAAATGCAACTTGTCTACACCGAGTTTTTCTTTGCGATATTTAATGTATTTATGCAAAATATGAATATTATCATGAACTGTTTTAATCAGATTTGTATAAACACTGCGGTCTATATTTTTGCCGAAAACAGCCGCATCCAAAGCAGTTTCATAACCGCGAGTTTTTGCAGAAAACACATGATTTCTGATTTCACCTTGAAGCAAAGTAGTCAAAGTATTCGAAAACTCATTATATTTTTTATGATATGCAAGAAAAGCATTTTTACGCAATTCTCTGTCTGTAGAACGTAAATATATAGAATAAGTTCCGTGAGACAACTCACAATCATTTCCTTTACAGTCTTTAACCGCCGGAAATTTCATATCGGCATCATTTAATGCACTGAACGCTTCACTTGCAGCAGAAAGAGGAAGACTTGCCGCAGACAAGATTCGCTCTTCTTTTTCAGACAAAACATATTTTTTTTGACGTAAAAGTTTTTCCATTGAAAATTTATACGGAGCAATTTCCGCTGAATCTAAAATACCCGCCATTGTCTTGTCATCAATTGCCATTATTTCAGGTGTTACCCATGCAGTTTGTTCGTCATACTCAACACAAACACTGTAGATTCTGTCTTGCATACTGCGATACACACTGTTTGCCGTATCCTCGTCATGTTTCATGTGTGCATAAGTATAAAGCTTATTCATTTCAAGCTCTGCAGCTTCACTTACCTTATAAAACTCAGCAATGGCTGCAGCATTGTTTAATTTCCCTTGAAAAACATTTACGGCATCCATTTTTTTGCGTAAAGCTTCAAAAGAAGCCTCCCATGCAGCATCATTTTCAAAAATATCATTTACAGCCCATTTATCGCTGTCATTAATTTCACTTCTTAATTTAGGCATATTTTTCTCCCTTCGAAATCAAAAATAATTGCTACTATTTATACAGTAAAAATAAGACATGAGAACAGAAATTTACTTAAAATTATTAATAAAAAATGAAGTTGATTTTTATCACCTTTTTTGGCATAAAAATCATAATTTTAATTATCTAAGGAAATAAATATGGGAAAAACAGCTTTAATTTTGGAAGGCGGAGCAATGAGAGCAACTTACACTGCCGGAGTTTTGGATGCTTTGTTAAAAAAAGAAGACTTTTTCCCGGACAGAATCTACGCCGTATCAGCAGGTTCGTGTCATGCGTGTTCGTATATGTCACATCAATTCGAACGAAATCTCCAAATCATAACAAAATATGCAAAAGACCCACGCTATATAAGCTTTCGCAATTTACTTTTTCGCGGCGGAGTTTTTGGATTTAAATTTATATTCGATGATTTGCCGAATCGCTTAATTCCTTTTGATTACGATACTTGTGAAAAATATGTAGACCGCCTTACAATGGTAGCTACAAACTGTAAAACAGGGAAAGCCGAATATTTTACCGGAAAGACAGTTTTGGAAATGTTCGAATATTGCCAAGCTTCCAGCAGTATGCCGTTATTATCACGCATAAAAATGATTGACGGAGAACCGTTTCTGGATGGAAGTATATCTGATTCCATTCCAATCAAAAAATCAATCGAAGACGGTAATGAAAAACACATAGTCGTACTTACACGAGACAAAAATTATCGAAAAAGCGAATCTACAACCGGCACAAAACTCATGCGTTTGATTTATAAAAAATATCCGGCTATAGCAGAACTCAACAGCAAACGCCACATAAGTTACAATGAAACATTAGACTTTATAGAACAACTGGAAAATGAAGGAAAAATCATTGTCATTCGTCCGTCACAACCGATAAATGTAGGTCATATAGAACGTGATGTTTCAGTACTTACAGGCATATACAAAATGGGCTTTGAAGACACACTGGCAAAAATGCATTCCTTTTAAATTTAAAATAAGTATATAGAAAGATTCAAGTTTGTTGACACTTTAACTTTACTTAGTTAAAATCCGGTGATTTTTTTTAGTATAAGGATTTTTCATGTTGATAAAGTTTATTTTACTTGCCGTATTTTTTGCGACAATGATTGGTGTCGGTTTTTATGCAAGACGCCATTCTACCGATGTTAACGGTTTTGTTTTAGGCGGACGTTCGGTTGGTCCGTGGCTTACGGCATTTGCTTTCGGTACATCTTATTTTTCAGCCGTAATATTCATCGGATATGCGGGGCAGTTCGGTTGGAACTTCGGACTTGCTTCTACTTGGATTGGCTTAGGAAATGCATTCATCGGGTCACTTTTAGCGTGGTCGATACTCGGACGACGTACCAGAATCATGACTCAACACCTTGATTCTAAAACAATGCCCGATTATTTCGGAAAACGTTTTAATTGTGAAAAAATAAAAATTGCTGCTTCTATTATAGTTTTTATCTTTTTGATTCCTTATACGGCTTCACTTTACAACGGATTATCAAGCCTTTTTAATATGGCTTTTGATATTCCTTATGCCGCATGTATCATCGTCATGGCACTTCTTACTTGTGCATATGTAGTTTTCGGCGGTTATATGGCTACGGCAATCAACGATTTTATTCAAGGAATAATAATGCTTGTCGGAATTGTCGCTGTAGTAGCTGCTATTCTTTATACTAACGGCGGATTTAATCAAGCTATTATTTCCCTTTCACAAATCGATGCCGGAACGGGAGCGTTAGGTGCATAT
>JAXJQT010000494.1:0-1437 GCA_036311025.1 Spirochaetota bacterium | reverse complement strand
TTGAGTCTGGGAGATTATGTTGTTACAGAAGCCGGTTTCGGTGCAGATTTGGGTGCTGAAAAATTTATGGATATCAAATGTAGAATGGGAAATATCAAACCGTCTGCAATTGTAATCGTAGCAACAGTAAGGGCTTTGAAAATGCACGGTGGTGTGCCTAAAGCTGAACTTGGTGCTGAAAACGTTGAAGCATTAACAAAAGGATTCGAAAACTTAAAAACTCACATTGAGAACATTAAAAAATTCGGTGTTACTCCGGTTGTTGCTATTAATCACTTTGTAAATGATACAGACGCGGAAGTTTCTACATTGAAAAAACTTACCGAAGAACTTGGTGTAAAAGCGATAATTTCAAAAGGTTGGGCAGAAGGCGGAAACGGTGTAACTGAACTTGCTGAAGAAATAGTAAAAGTTTGTGACCAACCGAACGATTTCCACCAACTTTATCCTTTGGAAATGCCTTTGGAAGAAAAAATCGAAACTATTGCAAAAAATATTTACCGTGCAAAAGCTGTAGATATCCAGCCGGCAGCCGCAAAAAAACTGAAAGCATTTGCTGATGCCGGATACGGTAATTTACCTGTTTGTATCGCAAAAACACAAAATTCTATTTCACACGAAAAAACTTGGGTCGGAGCTCCGAAAGATTATGTATTACCGATTAGAGAGGTTAGACTTTCTGCTGGTGCCGGCTTTGTGGTAGCACTTGCCGGAGACATTATGACAATGCCGGGATTACCTAAAGTACCGGCTGCCGAAGCTATAGATGTAGATGATGACGGCGTAATTTCCGGATTATTCTAAAAGTAATATTAGGAAAACTGATAAAAACTTTTATTAAATAGGAGAATATATAATGGGCTTTAATGAAGATTTAAAACAACTTGCGGAAAGAGTGCAGACACTAAAAAATAATATTTCAACAGAAGAAGCTACAAAAATGTCAATGGTTATTCCATTTTTTCAATTATTAGGATATGACGTTTTTAATCCAGGAGAATTTTGTCCTGAATATGTTGCTGATGTTGGAGTAAAGAAAGGTGAAAAAGTAGATTATGCCGTTATTATTAATGGAAATCCTGAAATTCTTATAGAATGTAAGTGGTGTGGTGAGACTTTATCTAAACATGGTTCTCAACTATTTCGTTATTTTGGGACATCTTCTGCAAAATTTGGTATTTTAACGAATGGTCTTATCTATCAGTTTTTTACAGATTTGGATGAAGCAAATAAAATGGATTTAACGCCTTTTCTTGAAATCAATATGGAAGAGCTTAAAGATGTTCAGATTAATGAGTTAAAGAAATTTTCTAAGGATAATTTTGATAAAGATAATATTCTTAGTACAGCTTCGGATTTAAAATATTCTACTTTAATAAAGAATCTTTTATCTAAGGATTTAGAGAATCCTAGTGATGATTTTATTCGTTATATTCT
>JAXJQT010000493.1:0-1329 GCA_036311025.1 Spirochaetota bacterium | reverse complement strand
TTCATTGCCTGAAGAACAAGTTCAAGATTATGAAGATGTTGAAGAATGTGATGAGTTTTTGCCGGAAGCAGAAGAATACAGCAATCCATGGAAAAATAACAATGAATCTATAAACAGCAGTGACATCAAGAAATTCTTTAATCACAACATGGAATCTTATTCACATTTTAAAGAAGAGAAACCAAAAGTTCAGCCTCTAGTTACACAAATGCAACAGCCTGTAACTCAATCATTTGAAACGTCACGTCCCAGCGGTTTGTATCAACAAGCTATGCACATGCGTAACAATATGAATAATCTTCCGAGCGGAAATCTTTTACGTGAAAATACGCAACGCATAAATCCTGAAGAATACCAACGTGTACAAGCAGAATCTGCTGCAATTTTGGAAAGCACATTGGCAGAATTCGGAATCAAAGCAAAAGTTTGCGATATAATACACGGTCCGGTTGTTACACTGTTTAAAATTATTCCTGCACCGGGAATAAAACTATCTAAAATCGAAGGACTTTCTGACAATCTCGCATTGCGTTTGGCTGCACAGTCTATTCGTATCATCGCTCCGATTCCGGGGGAAAAGGTGGTAGGAATAGAAGTTCCGAATTCAAAAAGAGAACTAATCAGTTTCAAAGAAGTCATCAACAGCGAAAGCTTTGCTAATAATTCTTATCAAGTTCCTGTAGGTCTGGGAAAAGATATTTACGGCAAAGTAGTAAGCATTGATGTTCACAAAATGCCGCATATTTTAATAGCCGGAGCTACGGGAGCCGGAAAATCTGTATGTGTAAACGGATTTTTATGTTCTATTTTATTTTCTCGTGCACCTGAAGATGTAAAGATGATTTTAATAGACCCTAAAGTCGTTGAATTACAACCTTATGACGGAATCCCTCATTTATTGACTCCGGTAATCACAGACCCAAAAGACGCCGTAAATGCGTTGAAATACCTTGTTTATGAAATGGAAGAACGTTACAAGATTCTGGGAAAAATCGGTGTCAGAAGCATTGTAGAATATCGTAAAATGGTAAAAGAAGGGAAGTTAAGCATGTCCCTAATGCCGTTTATTATATGTGTAGTCGACGAGTTTGCCGATTTGATGACTACAGTCGGAAAAGAAGCTGAAATGTTATTTGCCAGACTGACAGCAAAAGCTCGTGCCGTAGGGATTCATCTGGTTTTGGCAACACAGCGACCTAGTGCAGATGTCATCACAGGTGTGATAAAATCAAATGTTCCGGCACGAATTGCATTCCAAGTCATTTCTTATCAAGACAGCAGAATCATTCTGGATCAAAAAGGTGCGGAAAAGCTATTGGGACAAGGGGA
>JAXJQT010000492.1:0-1275 GCA_036311025.1 Spirochaetota bacterium | reverse complement strand
GTTTTAAATCTGATGAACCGACAGCTGAAATTGTTGCCGTGACAAATGATGCAACAGCAAGCTTTACTATCGACGCAGTTACTTCCGCAAACGGTGCAGCTCAAAACATAGTTGTATCAGCTGACGGCGAAACTGCTACAAAGACAGTAAAAATAATTTTAAAATCTGCAGACGATCAAGAAGTAATTTATGACTTGTCAATAACTTATACCAAACCGATTGCTCCTATTACAGATAAAATTATTATCCATGCCGAAAGTAAATACAAATATATTCACTACTGGGGAAATGCAAAGGGAACTAAAGAATTAACTGCTGAAAATTCTTCTTGGAATACTATAACCCTTGACGGTATCACAAGTACTGATTTACTACTTTCTACAAGTGATATAACTAAAAACGATTGGAGCGGAAAAACTACTGATATGGAAATTAAATCTGCCGGCGAATGGTGGTACAAAGGCGGAAAATGGTATGACCACAATCCGGAAGATTCTCAAGCTCCTACAGTAGTTTGGACAACACCGGCAAACGGCGACAACTTATCCGATATAGAGACATTGACTGTAAATGCTACCGATGACGTCGGCATTGACAAAATCGAGTTCTACTGTGACAGCAAGCTTGTAGGAACAATCACAAGCGGAATGTCTTGCAGTTGGGACAGTGCAAACGTTGCAAACGGTACTCATAAATTGAAAGCAGTTGCTTATGACAAAGCCGGAAACAAAGCAGAAACAGAAGAGATTTCCGTAACTACTCAAAATGCAAATAAAGCACCTGTTGCAAATGCCGGAAAAGATAAAACCGGTATGGAAACAGTCGCATTGACATTTGACGCATCTCAATCTACAGACAACGGTACAATTAAAAGCTATGCATGGGATTTCGGTGACGGAATAAAATCTACAGAAAAGACAACAACTCATACATATTCAACAGCCGGAACTTATATAGTAACTTTGACAGTAACAGACGAAGAAGGTTTATCCGGAACAACGACTATTAAAGTTACAATAAACAAAAAAGGTTCATTTGTTCACAGAGACTTCCGTGAAGAAAACATCTACTTCATGATGACAGACCGTTTCTGTGACGGTGATAAAACAAACAACAACATCTGGGGTGATGAATATCTTCCTGGCGGTGAAGGTTGTCTATCTGTTGATAGAGAAACTTGCGGAATTACTCCTAGATATCAAAAAATTACTGTTGAAGCAGATTTATTTAATGTTAAAACTGGTAAAGTCGAACACAAGAAATTCGAACTTACTG